>JAAWKU010000155.1 GCA_022797535.1 Lachnospiraceae bacterium
CCCTTGGGGGATTCCTCCTGGTTGAGGTAGACATGGATCTGGCCTCCCTCGGGAGTAAACTTGTAGGCGTTGGACAGGAAGTTGATCAGCACCTGGTTCAGTCGGACTCCATCGCAGTACACGTCCTCTGCCAGAATATTGGAGATAAACACGTCAAACACCTGATTCTTGGACTTTATCTGGGGCTGGATGATGGTCACTATGCTGTCCATGGTCTCCCGCAGAGAGATCATATCCAGATTGAGCGTCATCTTGCCGCTCTCTATCTTGGACATGTCCAGAATATCGTTGATCAGCCCCAGCAGATGGCGGCTGGACAACGTGATCTTTTTCAGACAGTTGGACAATGCCTGACGATCGTCCAGATTGGCTGTAGCAATGGCTGTCATGCCCACGATGGCGTTCATGGGCGTCCGAATGTCATGGCTCATGTTGGACAGGAATTCACTCTTGGCCTTGTTGGCACGGATGGCCTCGTTCCTGGCCCCCTCCGTCGCAACAAGTTGTGCCCGGACGATCCTGTAATAGATAATAAATACTATGATGAAAATCACATACATCAGACCAATGGCAGCCAGGAACTCTCTCAGACTCTCTCTGTCCATGCTCTGTATGATACTGCTCAGCGCCTCATAGGACATAGCTGTTACCAGATACCACTCAGAGTAGGGGAGGGGCACCACATATACATATTTAGTGCCTTCGCTGGTGGATGCGGTAAAATTGGTGAAGGACTTATTGTCAATCGTGTCCTGAACCATTTTGACATAGGCTTCCGCTCCGCACTCGTCAGTATCCAAAACCACGCTTCTCAGGCGTTCATAATAGTTATCCAGCACGGCAGACCCGCCCTTTATCACAAAATCACCGTTTCTTCGTATGATATGGGAGTAAGTATCCTGGCTCTGGCTGTCCATAAAGAGGGTAGTATTGACATAATCCACATTAATGCCCGCCACCATCGCAATGCTTTTCTCTCCATTCTCCATATCATAGGCGCAGGGAACCCCCAACATCATAATTTCCTCCTCAACGCCCTTCATTTTCGCCGCGGCAATCTTATTATATCCGTCCATGAGGGATGCGAGAAAAGGTTCCTCATCCGCCACCACCACATTCTCTCCCAGGATCAGTTCCACACTCCCGTCTTCGGACAGCAACGCAAGAAAGATAAAGTCTCTGGCAACGCCGCTGACGGCCATGGCCTCCCGCAGTTCCGCCCCCTGCAGTTCTCCCTCCGGCGGCATGGTCTTTATGATACTCTCCACCTGGGCCAGCTTGATGTCAACAGTGGTCTCAAAATGGCTGATGATCTGTAAATTCATCCGCTCCAAATAAAAATCGCTGATCTCCATGGCCGTGTCCCTGCTGGCCCCCATGACGCGGCTCATCAATACCACATATATGCCTCCGCACAGTATGAACATCAAGATAAAAATAATCACTAATTCTCGTATGTTTCTGTTTTTCATTCCGTCCATTACCTCGTACGCGGTTCTATATTTTTGATTATATTATAAAAAGAATAAAAAAGCAACGAGGCAATTTGACAGTTCTGCTCCTTTGTTTCTACCTCCCAATACACAAGCTGAACCGCCCGTATATATCCCCATTGAAAAATTTTCATGGGGCCTGAAATGTGTTATTACTGCCTGCCGCAATTCCGGATCACTGCCCGGTAAATATCCGACAGCGCCGCAAAAAATTTTTCGTTTTCCAATGCTTTAACACTAATGTGCTGACCGGATTATATCTGGCAAAACTCCGCAAGCCCAATTTTATTCCACTGGCTTTCCCGCCCCAGATGTGCTATACTGGGCAAAGTTACAGAAACTTGCCGGGGCAGTGGAAAAATACAGGGAGATAACCGGTTGAAAGAGAGGTAAAAATGTTGAAACATATAAACCGCCGCAATCTGTTCCGATATGTTAGCCTGGGAATTCTAATTGCCACCATCCTTTTTCTTCATTTCTATAAACTGACGGAGATTCCTTACGGCATGTATGTGGATGAGGTGGGCTCCGCCTATGACGCTTACAGCATAGCTGCTTACGGCGTTGACCGATATACCAAAAGTTATCCTGTCTATTTTACCAATTACGGAGACGGGCAGAATGCGCTGTATACCTATATCACTGCCCTGTTTTTCCGGCTGTTCGGCGCTTCCAAGCTGACGGTCCGGATGGGCATTGCTCTCTCCTCCCTGGCCGCCGCCTTCTTTGGCTATCTCTATGCCTGCAGGAAATGGAAGGGAAAGGATATCCCCCTGCTCTTTTTATGCCTGTATGCCATCCTGCCCGTCTTTACCATGACCCAGCGTTTTGGGCTGGAAAGCCATCTGATGCTGTCGGCTTCCATCATGGCACTGTATACCACCGCCAGAGCCCTTGAGACGGAAAAATGGCAATATTACCTGCTATCCGGCATTGTCCTGGGGCTTTCCCTCTACACCTATGCGCTCATGTATATCGTCCTGCCCCTCTATCTTCTCCTCTGGCTGGGATACGGTGTACGCCTGGGAAAAATACGCCTCCGTAAATTGCTCCTGCTGCTCCTGCCCTTGGGCCTGCTGGCCGCCCCTTTGCTTATGGTACAGATCATTAATGCCTTTTCTCTGCCGGAAATGCGCCTGGGCCCCTTTACCCTCACCCGTCTGGAAAAATATCGTTCCGGAGAGCTGGGTTTTCAGGATCTGCTCCGCAATCTGAAGCAGATGTTCACCAACACCCTGTTCTATGACAATCTGACTTATAATACCTTTTCCCGGTATGGGACCCTGTATTATATTTCCCTGCCTTTCCTCTTCACCGGCCTGGTGAAAACCGCAAGGGAAACCTGGCTTTCCCTGCGACAAAAACAGTTCGATTACGCCGCCCCCGTGCTCTTCTGGCTGATGGGGGAATTTGTCATGGGATGTATCCTGAAGGGATGGTCCACTCCCAACACAACCCGTATGATCGGCATTTTCATGACCTATCTGTATCTGATCACCGCAGGCATCTGCTCGGTCCGAAACTGCCTGAAAAAAATATGGCAGAAACGTGCCTTTGGGGGAATACTGGCAAGCCTTTACGCCGTCTCCTTTTTCTCCTTCGCTCATTACTATTTCACGGATTACAATCGACTGGCCTATCCCATGAACTGGCTGTTTTATGAGACCTACGATGATATCCTTCCCTTTCTGGAGGAACACCAAAACCAAAGCTGGGCTTCCCGGGGCGTATGCTATCCCAATAATTATATGTACTATCTGTGGTCGTTCCGGATAAATCCTTATGATTTGAATATCCCCGTCAATGGCATCCAGACCTTTGGAAAGGATTCCATCAACGAATTTCCCAACAAAGTACTGGTTCGGAATAACTATGTAGTGTCTAACCTGGATCAGCCCTCCATCGAGTTCCTGACTCGGATCGGGTATATTCCCGTTAAGAAGGACAAGCACACTTTCTTTATCTGTCCCTTTGAGAATTATGATGTGGTGGTATCTCAGGAGCAGCTTTTCTATCTGGACAATATACATGTACTGGATCAGGATATCAAATTTTTCGGATGGTGTGTGGATCCGAAAGCCGACGCACCCTTTGCCGCATACCTCCTGGAAATAGACGGCGCCATGGTGGACATCCAAAAGACGCCCCGGACAGATGTGGCAGAGATATTGGGAAGGGAGGATTACCTGGAAAGCGGCTTTACCGCCATCATTCCCCTGGACACTCTGGGAACCTGTAATTCCCTGACCCTTACAGGGGTAGGTGCAGACGGCTCCCAAAGCGTTATTTATCAGATTCTGCGAAAGGAAAAATTTCTCCTTGACTCAGCTGATCTGCCCATGAACCGCGCAATAGAAAAACAGAGCCGATGAGTTGTGAAACATGCTCACTCATTGACTCTGCATTTTTTCATAGGGCTCAGGAGCGAAAACCGCTGACAAAAGGGCTTACAACCCGTAAGCGCGTTATTACTGCCTGTTGCGGTTCCGAACCACCGCGCGGCATATACTCAGCAGCACCACAAAGAGCAATGCCGCCACCGGCCAGACGATCCAGGTATCTTTCCAGCTGTTATTGTAGAAGCTGACGCACAGGTAAATGGCCACCACCAGGCACCAGTACGCGCCGACCAGGGGACGGTATTTCCGACGTTCCTTCTTCTTTTCCGTAGAATAGTCGCCCTCCTGCAGCAATTTCTGAAAACCTTCCATTATACTGTCAGCCTGCACCAGCAGAAAAACGCCCAGGGACACAATAGCCAGCAATACGCAGGTGCAGTATATCAGCCAGATCTCCGGGACGTCCAGCCCAGCGGCGAACAGCAGCGGCAGCGTACTGAGAATGCTCAGGGTCACGCCCAGCACAAGACTTCTCTGATAGCGGCGGGAAAAAGCCTCCCTCTGCTTCTCCACGATGCCCCTGACCCCGTATTGCAGTTGAATTTCCTCTTCTTCCAGATACTCATAGCGTTCCAGCTTCATCCCGTTTATGAGGAACAATCCCACAGCCCCGGCCACCATCAGCAGAAGGATTACCGTTCCAAGGCCTGCGGCCATGTTCTCTGTAACAGCCACCGGGCCGTACTCTGACCAGCCGCCCATAAGCAACAGGCTGATGGGGGAGAGGATACAGACCAACACCCCTATGGCAATGGGGTGGCTGGTTTTCCGCACTGTCTCCAAATAAGCGTTGGCTTCCTCCAGAGAGAGGACGCGCTTTCCCGCCCCCCCTTCCTCTTCCGAAGAAGCCTCCAGGAATTCCCTTTCTTCAGAGGCTCCTCCCTGCCCGCTCCTGGAAATGGCGTCAATATCATATGCATCCTTTAACAGAAAATCTGTGCTGACGTCAAAAATATTGCTCATTCTGATGATCTTATCCAGTTCCGGAATAGACGCCCCCGACTCCCATTTTGACACGGACTGCCTGGATATTTCCATCTGATCGGCCAATTCCTCCTGGGACCATTCTTTCTGCTTTCTTAAATAAGTAATCTTCTCTGCCAGTATCATTATGAACCTCCTGCTTTTTATTGATATTTGTTGAATCCGGACTCGGCGACATGCCGTTTTGTCCCCTGTATTCTAGCAAAATCCCCGGTTGACAACCACCAAGCGCGCGGTACATTTTCCTGTTTTTTTATCAACCGGCAGTTGCAGCCGGACAAAAATCCCTCTTTATCCAGGATGCTACAATTCCACCATTGTACTGTCAATATTATATCCGGTGCCCCCCCCTGCCGCAGTCTGAGGTTCCATTGGAAAAACAGAGCAAGTAGGCAATGCGGCGGCATCGTTGACCGACGGCAACGCGGTTCGCTGAGAGCTCGGGCAAGGGAGCTTGCCTGCATATAATACGGGGGGTATGCTTGGACCGGGGAATCCTCCACCCAAACAGAAAATCTGCCCTTCCGATTTACCCAAGTTTAACGCTATTATATAAGGAAGCCTCTGGGTGCGCAACCTTATTTCACTGGCTTTCCCGCCCCAGATGTGCTATACTGGGCAAAATATTGAGATTTGCAAAAAAGGGGGAAAAATGAAGGCACAGGACATATTGACTAAATTATGCGAAAAATATTCTCTTGGAGAAATGCAGAGGGAAGCCCTGCCCGCAGAGGGCGGGCTGCTGCACCGGATGTACCATGTGGTCACGGATCGGGGAGATTACGCCATCAAACTGTTGAACCCGGACATTATGAAAAGGCCGGCGGCCCTGGGGAATATGATGGCTTCCGAGAGCATCGCCCGAGCCATGGCCGCCCACGGCGGGAAGTGGACCACCAAGTCCGCTTCCAAGCAGCCTTCGGAGGCCATACCTGCCCTGCCTGCGCTGGAATTTGGAGGAAAGCAGCTGCTGGTTCTGGAACAGAACGACGCTCCCCAATATGCCTTTGTATACCCCTGGCTGAACGATGCCCGGTCCCTGTATGCGCCGGAAATCAGTGAGGCGCATTGCCGCTGGATGGGCCGCATACTGGGGCTGATCCATCAGGCGGACCTACAGCCGGGGGATCTGAGAATCGAACCCGAGAGGGAGGAGATACGGCCTCTCTACAACTGGCAGGACTACCTCTCTCTGGCCCAGCGGCAGGAGGCTCCCTGGCGCTCCGCATATGAAGCCATACTGCCGGATCTGCTGCGCTGGGACAGGGCGGCGGTGGAGGCCCTGGAAACGTCCCGGTCCCGCCAGGTGATTAGCCACCGGGATCTGGACCCCAAAAATGTCCTGTGGCAGGGAACCAGACCCTGGGTCATCGACTGGGAAGCCGCCGGATCTGTAAATCCCTTCCAGGAGTTGTTGGAGGTGCTCAATTACTGGGGACGGGAGGAGAGCGGTGGTTACGTCCCCTCCCTCTGTCAGGCGGTCTTACAGGAATACCGGCAGTATATGAACCTGGAGGGAGTGAATTGGACGCCTGTTTTCGCCTGCAGCTATGACGGAATGCTGGGTTGGCTGGAATATACGCTGAAAAAGGCTCTTGGCCTTGAGGGGGATGATCCGGCCCTGGGGACGCGGCAGATGCTTTCCGCCTGTCAGGAACTGCGGCTCTATGACACCCACGCCAAAACACTGCGCGAGATGATAAACGAT
>JAAWKU010000156.1 GCA_022797535.1 Lachnospiraceae bacterium
GCATCGTGGGGCGGCTGCATCAGGGATATATCCAGAACTGTACCAACACGGGACATGTGCTGGGCAGGAAGGACGTGGGAGGGATTGCCGGGCAGATGGAGCCTTTTATGGAGGTGGAGTATATCGACAGCAAACTGGAGGAACTGGATCGGGAGGCGGATCTGTTTCTGGATATGCTGGAGGCCAGCTATGACCATCTGAGCGCTTACGGGGATCAGGCTACGGCTATCACCTGGCAGATCAATGCCAATCTGCGCAATGTGTCTGCGTCAGCCACAAATCTGCTGAATATCACCAATGACCTGTGGCATGTGTACAATCAGGAACTTACCGGGATTTCCAGTGATTTTAAAAGGCTCTCCGACGACCTGAAGGCCATCAGCGACAAGGAGAAAGAGAGCGACAAAACGAATTCAGTCAGCGGCAATGATCACATCGACTGGGACAGACCGGAGGACTGGGAGAAACCGGATTGGGAGAAACCGGATTGGGAAAAGCCCGGATATATCCAGGAGTATCGTGACGTTCTATCAAACTTTGCGGACAGCACCGGCAGCCATTTACATAAGTTGACCGATGCCACATCCCAGCAAAACGGTCAGGTGTCTCACAACCTGGAGGTATTTAACCTGGAACTGGCGGCTGCCATGGACGGTCTGTCCCGGTTGACGGATACGCTGGACGCCGCCCAGAGTACGGCAGACGCGGATGTGGACGCCCTGGCGGCCCAGGCCCGGAAACTGCGTTGTCTGATCAGCGGGATCCGGGACGATCTCTTCAGCTATGAAGGGATAACTGTCAACGACACATCGGATGAAGCCCCCAGTGATACCATTGAGAACACAGGCGCTTACGGACCTGATGGATTCTCTGGGAATCAGGCCGGCGGGGAATCCCGGCCAGGAACCCAGGCTGATGGGGAATCCCGGCCAGGAACCCAGGCTGATGGGGAATCCCGGCCAGGAACCCAGGCTGGCGGGGAATCCGGATCTCAAACCCAGCACGGACAGCCCGCACAGGGGCAGGCTGGTGAGATAATTCAGACCGGAAACACCGTTACAGAGAAGTGGTATGATACCGCCAGTTTCCAGCAGGGAAAAGTCACACTGTGCCTGAACCGGGGACTGGTGGAGGCAGACGCCAATGTGGGGGGCATCGTGGGACAGATTGCCACGGAGCATGATCTGGATCCCGAGGACGATATCACCTTTACCGGCGTAGAGAGCCTGAGCATCCAGGAGAGCATTAAGGCCGTGGTGCGGGAAAGCCGGAATGAGGGCCGGGTCATCGCCAAGCGGAACTGCGCAGGCGGTATCGTGGGAAAGGCAGATTTTGGGGCGATTGTCTCCTGCGAATCCTATGCGGACATCCAAAGTACCGGCGGCAGTTATGTGGGAGGCATCGCCGGAAGCTCGGACTATACCATACGCAGCTGCTTCAGCACAGGCTTTCTGGAGGGTAAAAGCTATGTGGGCGGCATCGTGGGGATGGGCAGTGAGATTTACTATTGTGATGCCATGAACAGTCTGGAGGCAAAGGGGGAAAAGCTGGGAGCCATCGCCGGAGGCCTGAGAGAAGAGGGGATGTTGTATGACAATTATTATGTGGCAAATGATATAAACGGTATAGACGGTATCGGGTATGGAGGCGGCGCCATTCCCCTGACCTATGAAGCATTCTCTGCCCGTCAGGGTTTGCCGGAGGAGTTTCGTCTGGTGACATTGCGTTTTGTGGTGCTGGATGAGGACGGGGAATTACAGGAGGAAGTGGCAGTGCTGCGGCTGCCTTATGGCAGCAGTCTGGCGGAGGACCGGCTGCCGGAACTGCCGGAAAAGGAGGGCTGTTACGGACAGTGGCCGGACATGGACTATGGGCATGTGACGGAAAGCAGGGTGCTGGCGGCGGAATATACCAAGTGGATCACCGCTTTGTCCGCGGATGCGCCGGGGCCGGAAGGCCAGGCGGCCATACTGGTGGAGGGCCGTTTTTATCCTGAGGATGAACTGGAGGTGACGGTGGAGCGGGGAGAGTACTATCATCTGCAAATCCACACATCGGCAGGTCTCTATGACCAGTCGGTCAGGGTGCGTCTGCATCAGGATCTTCTGCCAGAGTATTATGAGATTCAGTTGCGGCAGGAGGGAGGAAGCGCTGTGGCGGAGACCCGGGTGATGGGACGATATGTGGTGTTTGATCTGGAGCGACCGGGGGATTTTCAGGTGGTCAAAGTCTCTCCAAAGATTCCCGCCGGATACTTTGTGACAGGTGGTGGAATCTTTCTGTTGGCGCTGTTTTTGGCGGTTCGTTTTCTGATAAAATGTGGGAAATCCAGACGTGCGGCAGGCGCTGCCGGGAAGCAGGCAGCGGAGGAAATCAGGACATCAGCGCATGAGAACACAGCAGTGCAGGGGGCGAAGGAAGCCCGGACATCAGCGCATGAGAACACGGCAGCGCAGGGGGCGAAGGAAGCCCGGACATCAGCGCATGAGAGCGCGGCAGTGCAGGGGGCGGAGGAAGCCCGGACCTCAGATGAAAGGGTGAAGAAAGACTCTTCCACAGAGACATAACGGATCCCCTGTACTCAGATACACCGGGCGGGGCATATGCGGAAACAATTCTTCTCTATGCCCCGCCTGAAGAGTTCCATCGTAAAAACCTGATTTTGTATTTATTTAAAATCAGAATTAGAAATCAGAATAAAAAAACAGATTAAAAGTCCATTAAAAAACAGCCTGTAAATATGTGTTGCGGGTAGCAGACAAGTGCTTTATAATTAGATATATGAGTTGGAAGCTATGGAGGAGACTATTATGCTGGATCAAATACCTGACGCAGAACAAATGACGGCTTTAATTGGAAAATCTTTGTTTGAGATATGGAATAAGCTATGTGCTTTAATTGATGAAAAATATGATATGGATTGTTTGTGGGATAAAGGTGGTAAAGCATGGACATATGAATACAAATACCGCCGGGGTGGTAAGACGCTATGTGCATTATATGCAAGAGAAAACTGTGTGGGATTTATGATTATCTTTGGGAAAGAAGAACGCTTAAAATTTGAAAAAGACAGAGATAAATACGGGGAGGAAGTTCAGAGAGTTTATGATGAAGCTAAAACTTATCATGATGGGAAATGGATGATGTTTGAGCCGGTAGACACTTCCATGTTTGACGATTTTATCAGTCTGCTGAAAATTAAAAGAAAGCCAAACAGAAAATAGAGAAGGGACCCAGCCTCTGTAGCGCTGGGTCCATTTTTTTGCCACATTCAGGCTTGCCAAATAGAGCGTCTTTTCCAGCGAGTTGTCGCTGGGGAACACGCTCTTTGTCTTTGCCGCCTTTCTGGCCGGTTCAGCGCCTGTAATTCAAATAACGTAAAGTTGTCAGGATTGTGTTTCCGCTCATATCTTAAACATTTTTGTAATCCCTTTCCCGCGCTGTTTTTGAAAAGTAAACGAACCGTTCGTCGACTGGAAATGGAAAGACTATGTAATTAAACTATATTTAATTATATAGATTTATTTTGCGGTAGACAGAAGAAAAAGTCATGTATTTGACCAGGCCTGTCACATTTTTTGTGCATCTATGCCAAAAATACAGTCGAAAAACGAAATAAATAGCGGTCAAATTTGGACAAAGACACGAAAACAAACTTATTATTAAAAAAAGTTTAATTACATATTGCAAAAACGAGAAAAGTGTTATATGATATATCTACAAACAAGTAGTACACATATGACCGACAAAAGAAGGAAAAAGTGTACAAACATAACAAAGGTGAAAAAGAGAGGAGGCAAAGGAGATTTGAGATCTAAAAAAAGAAACAAATATGCGTACATATATCTGGCTCCATTTTTTATAGTTTTTTTAGTATTTAACCTGTTTCCAATCCTATACTCGTTGGTGTTGAGTTTCTGCAACATGGATTTGTTATCGGGAAAGCTGACATTTGTGGGGACAGAGAATTATGTTCGGCTGATTGGTTCCGGATTCTTTTTCCGATCTATCGGCAATACCCTGCTGATCTGGATCATGTCGATCATCCCGCAGCTGTCCATCGCATTTATCTTATCGTTGATCCTTTCAAACAAGTGGTTCCGCGGCAAGATGCTGCTGCGCAATCTGTACTACTTCCCGAACCTGGTAACGCCTGTCACCATAGGCCTTTTGTTCGGCGCGATGTTCTCCTATCCGGGAGGGGCTGTCAACAACGTGATCACCATGCTGGGGCTGGAGGCGGTGGATTTTCAGAACAATCAGATGCTGGCGCGGGTTGTCATCGCGATTGCCATCTGCTGGAAGAACTTCGGTTTCAATATCATCTACTTTACAGCCGGCATTAATTCCATCTCAGAGGATGTCATGGAGGCGGCGGAGGTGGACGGCGCGACCGCATGGCAGAAGATCAGCAAGATTACCATTCCGCTGATGAAGCCGATCCTGATCTATGTGATGGTAACGTCCATTATCGGAGGCTTGCAGATGTTTGACGAATCCAAGCTGGTATTTACTACAGTGCCGGGCGACGCGACCACAACCATGGCGAAATACATGTACGATTCCGCCTTTGTCAGATTCCAGTTCGGCTACGGCGCGGCAGTTGCATATGGTATCTTCGTGATTATAGCATTCTTCAGCGTGATTTCTCTGATGGTCACAAAAGAGAAGAGGGATGATTACGGTAAAGCCGCAGGAAAGAGAGGGAAGAGGGCGAAATGAGAACAAATATTTCTTCCAGTGAAGCAAGAATCAAAAAAATAGTCTGTAGGTCGCTGGTGTATCTGTTTGCGTTGATCCTTGCAGTGTTGGCGTTTTACCCTTTCTTTGTCATGATCATCTCTTCCACACATGACAATTACAATATTGTGGCAAAGATCAATGTACTGCCCGGATCTCATTTTAAGGAGAACTTTATGCGCCTGACGCAGAACATCAATCTGGCGAAAGGCATCATGAACAGCCTGTTTCTGGCGGTGGCGGTCACGGTAGTTCAGAACTATTTCACCATGATGGCGGCCTATGCCTTCTCAAAGTTTGAATTTAAAGGGAAAAAGTTTCTGTTTTCTGTTGTGCTGGTGGCGATGATGCTTCCGGGACAGCTGGGGATCATCGGCTTTTATAAAGAGATTCAGGCGATGCATCTGTTAAACAATTACCTGACGCTGATCGTCCCGACGATCTCCAACTGCTTTGCAGTGTTTTTCTACAAACAGTTTCTTGACGGGGCATTGCCGAACGAGCTGATTGAGGCGGCTGTCATGGACGGCTGCGGGGAGTTTAAGATCTTTCACAAAATCGTGCTTTCACTGGTAGTCCCCGCGCTGGTGACCCAGGGGGTAATGACTTTCATCGGCAGCTGGAACAGCTACCTGACGCCCCTGATTATGCTGAACGATAAGGAGAAGTTCACATTGCCCCTGATGATTGCTGCGGTCCGCGATTCCACACACGCAGATTACGGTGCACAGTATGTCGGCATGCTGGTTTCCATTATTCCGATGGTCATCGTATTCTGCTTCTCATCCAAGGTCATCATGGAGAAGATCTCCATTGGTGCAGCTGTAAAAGGCTGATATAAATAATTGTTTAAGGAGGAAAAAACATGAAAAAGAAAATTATGTCTGTGTTACTGGCTGCTTCCGTACTGACAGGCGTCCTTGCCGGATGCGGCGCTAAGCCTCAAGAGCAGGCCCCCGCGGCTTCAACTCCCGCAGCGGAAAATGAAGCGTCTGCGGAGACGGCGGCGCCCTCAGAGGGGACGGCGGATGCAGAGGTCGAAGATCCCGCGCTTGTGACGGGTGAGTTCACATACTGGACTTATACGGACAGCGCAAACAATCTGGTCAAGGCGTTTAACGAGGTCTATCCGAATGTCAGCATCAACTTACAGGTTTTCGGCGGAGATGAATATAAGACCAAGATCTTGACGGCGCTCCAGAGCGGTCAGGACGTACCGGATGTTTTTGATCTGGAAGAGAACTACATGTATGAATTTCTGGACAGTGATCTGATCGCGGATCTGTCGTACATGAACATTGAAGAGCTGACCGGCGATTTCTTTGATTTCCAGATCGCCAGCATGAAGGATTCGAACGACAAATTTAAGACCCTGACATTCCAGTCTTCGCCTGTATGCTTCTGGTATCTGAGAGACGCGGCCGAACAGTGGCTGGGCACAAGTGATCCCGCAGAGATCTCCAATATGCTGAGTGACTGGGACACGGTGATCGCAAAGGGCGAGGAGATCTATGAGAAATCCAACGGTGAAGTTTCCCTGTGGCCCAACATCACAGAGATGGTTAAGGTTGACGCATTCTCCTTTGATCCCCTTGTAAACGATGGCAGGCTGGCGGTTACTGACGACTGGATGGGACTGCTGGACAATATGCGCACCATGTACGAGTCAAAGGCCAATGCAGAGCTTGGCAGCTGGGGTTCTGACTGGGCGGCGGCATGGAATGACGGCAAACTGCTGTTCAGAGTGATGCCTTCCTGGGATTTCTTCACGGACTGGGAAAAGAATGCGGGCAATGTGGGTGTGGCCACTCCTTTCCGCGCTTCCTAT
>JAAWKU010000157.1 GCA_022797535.1 Lachnospiraceae bacterium
GTACCGCCGACTCCGGTACCAGATGCCCCGCACCAAAAAAGAGGAGTAAGCTCGCAACGAGTCCCACTCCCAGCACATAGTACATGGCACATATAAAAACCCTGTGGGCATTGCGGTATTCCCGCAGCGACAGCTTCTGGGCAATCACCTTGGAGATCGCGGAGGGGATGCTGTAGGAGGAGATCATCAGCACAATGGCGTAATAATTGTACGCCGACTGATAATACCCGAGGCCCACGTGGCCGATGATCCGGGTCACAGGGCTCACATACAGGAGCCCAATAATCCGGCTGATAAATCCTGCGGCGGCCAGAATGCCCGCCTGCAGGATAAAACTGTCTCTTTTTTTGCCGCCGCTCATTCTCTCTAATACCCTATCAGCCAGTCGTACATCTCCTGATACTTCTTCGCGGATACTTCCCAGGAGAAATCCGCTGCCATGGCCCGGTCCACAATCTTGTTCCACTCCCGCTTTTTGTCATAATAGATCTGCTCCGCGTAGCGGACGGCGGCCAGCATCTCATGGGCGTTGTAATTGGCAAAGCTAAAGCCCGTACCCGTGCCCTCGTATTCGTTGTAGGGCTGTACGGTGTCCTTCAGGCCCCCGGTCTCCCTGACGATGGGCACCGTGCCATAGCGCAGAGACATAAGCTGGCTCAGGCCGCAGGGCTCAAACAGGGACGGCATCAGAAAAGCGTCACAGGATGCGTATATCTTGTGGGATAATTCTTCGGAGTAGAATATATTGGCCGACACTTTATCGCTGTATTTCCAGTCAAAATGCCGGAACATGTTCTCGTAGCGCTCCTCGCCGGTGCCCAGAACCACCAGTTGAATATCATCCTGGCACAGTTCATCCATCACATAGGCAATCAGATCAAAACCTTTCTGATCCGTCAGACGGGAAACCACCCCGATCATCATCTTTTTCTCGTCCACCCGAAGGCCCAGTTCCTCCTGCAGCGCTCTCTTGTTCTTGGCCTTCTCCTTGCGGAAATTCACAGCATTATAGGGTTTCACAATATATTTGTCCGTCTCCGGATTAAACTCCTCGTAGTCGATGCCGTTGACAATGCCCCGCAGATCACCGCTGCGGGCCTTCAACAGGCCCTCCAGACCCTCCCCGTAGAACTTGGTCTTGATCTCCTCCGCGTAGGTGTCGCTCACCGTGGTCACCGCATCCGCGAACACAATGCCTCCCTTGAGCAGATTGGCGTCCTTATAAGCCTCCAGTTTGTCCGGCGTGAAATAGTACTGAGGCAGCCCGGTGATATTCTGCACCACCTTGGGATCCCACTTTCCCTGGAACTTCAGGTTGTGAATCGTGATCACGGACTTGATGCCCCTGAAGAAATCATTGCCCTGAAACCGTTCCTTCAGATATACCGGAACCAGGCCCGTCTGCCAGTCATGGCAGTGAATCAGATCCGGCCGGAAATCCAGGATCGGCAGCACGGACAGTACCGCCTTGGAAAAAAAGGCATACTTCTCAATCTCAAACAGCGCATTATCCCCGTAAGGCTTAAATCCGCCGAAATATCCCTCATTGTCGATGAAGTAATACTGAATCCCGTCCACTTCAGCCTTCAGCACGCCCACATAGGCGTCCGTCCAGTTGAAATCCATGTAGAAATGGGTCACATACTCCAGCTTATCCTTCATCTCCTGCTTCATGCAGGTGTACTTGGGCAGGATCACCCGCACATCAAAATATTCCTTGTCGATGCACTTGGGCAGGGAGCCCACCACATCGGCCAGCCCTCCCGTCTTGATGAAAGGAACTCCTTCAGATGCCGCAAACAGTATTTTCTTCATGTGCCAACCTCCATATGTACCTTCTCGTAGATAATTCGATTATACTACATCCTCTATCGTTAGGAAAGCCTTTTCTGAAAAATTTATTCCCGGTACTTCAGGCGGATGCGATCCGCAATCAGAGCGATAAACTCGGAATTAGTGGGCTTTCCCTTGCCGGTGTTCACCGTGTATCCGAACAGGGCGTCCAGAGTCTCCATCCTGCCCCGGGACCAGGCCACCTCGATGGCGTGGCGGATGGCCCTTTCCACCCGGCTGGGCGTGGTCTGGAACCGCTTTGCTATGGTGGGATAGAGCACTTTGGTGATGGAACTGATCATGGCTGGTTCCCGCACGGACATCATGATAGCCTCCCGAAGATACTGATACCCTTTGATATGTGCCGGCACGCCGATCTCATGGATAATATCCGTCACATCCTGCTCCAGGTCATAGGCTTTCTCCGCCGGTCCCTCCGCCCCCGCTTTCTCCTCCGCGGCCCGGATCAGCACTTCCCCGGCCGTCTGTTGCTCGTCGCTCACGTCCTTCCGCCCTGCAGGCACGGTAATCATGATCTGGAATTCTTTATCCCCGTTCATCAGATCCCCCAGGATCCTGTATACTTTCTCATTATCATCGGCAGCGGTAATGCGCAACTGTTCCATGTCTCTTCCTCCACATATTGACTTTTTATCATTATCTATTATACGATTCTTCCAGATCAGACAGCAACTGCTATTCACCGCAAGTTCCTCTTCTCTCTGTCATTTTCCCCGCTGTTGCGTCAGCATCCGCCAAATTACGCGTACTTCATAAAAATTGTAAATATGCTCTTGCATTCTCTGCGCAATGTGGTATAATAATCATTCTTCTTTCAGGAATGGGATATTCTGCCGGTAGACAGGTAAAAGAAAAGTGCCCTGAACCAAAAATAAAGAGTTCCAGAACACTATATAATGGAGATAGCGAGACTCGAACTCGTGACCTATACGTTGCGAACGTATCGCTCTCCCAACTGAGCTATATCCCCATTGACACTATGACGAGAAAGCTGGCCGGCCATCCCCTTTGATTTAATACGGATTTATTATACCACATTGCGCAGAGAATGCAAGAGCATATTTACAATTTTTGTGAAGAACGCGCAATTTGGCGGATGCTGACGCGGGCCTTTGACTACAAGAATGTTCAACTATAATAAAGAAACGGCACGCATGGAAAATGCCCGCACTCCAAAACGAAATGCAGGCATTTTCCCCAATATATTTCAGACCTATCACCCGTCTGCCTGATTGGGGATATATTACAGGATCCCAACGGTTTTTTGTCTTTTCCGGCAGGATTATCCTTCTTCCGGATCGGTTGGTATATAAGGCTCACGCTTTCCCCTCAGCGGACAGGAATCTTCAGCACCTGACCGATGTCCAGTCTGTCGCCTGACAATCCGTTGAGTTTTTTGATGTCATCCACGGTGGTTCCATATCTCCGGGAAAGCAGCCACAGAGTATCCCCTGCCCGAACCATATACTCAATATAAGATCCTGACTGAGAAGAAGGAATCTTCAGTACCTGGCCTATGTTGAGCAGATTGGTGGTGAATCCGTTTAACTGCTTGATGGCCTCTACTGTAGTGCCGAACCGCTGGGCAATCAGCCAGAGGCTGTCTCCCGCTTTCACCACATATTCCCGAACACCGCTTCCTGCGCCGGGCTGCTGGCCACCGCCTGATCCACTGCCCGGACCCGCGTCCGGCCCGCCCTGTCCCGGCACATTGTTTCCGATGCCCAGATATACTTCGTACAGCTTCTTCCAGGTGGCCGGTCCCACAATCCCGTCCGGCGTCAGCCCCACGGCTCTCTGGAAAGCCGTCACCGCCTGCTGTGTCCCGCCTCCAAAGATACCGTCCTGCGCCGGGGCCGGAACCGTGGGATAGTATTCCGAAATAACGTCCAAAAGGTATTGCAATGTGATGACATCCTGCCCCCTTGCGCCCTGACGCAGCACGGCAGAGGGAGGAACCGTCCCTATTCCCAGAGAAATCCCCTCACTGTCCAGTTCCGCCAGCCTGGCCACCGCGGTATAGAGACTGGAGATTTTGTACCAGGTGGCTTTGCCCACGATACCATCCGCAGCCAGGCCAAAGATACTCTGGAATTTCGTCACTGCCGCCTTTGTGCTTTCCCCAAAGGTTCCTTCCCGATCCGTGATGACCGGAATAGCGGGATAATTGCGGCGAATGCGGTTGAGATACGTCTGAATCGTCTGCACATCCAGACCTGTGCTTCCCACCCGTAAGGCCGTTCCCGGATAAGAAGAGGGCACATTGGCAATCGCCTGTGTCTCCGCAATCTCCACATCACTGGGATAGTAATTCCGCAGAATCTGCAGAGGAGTATACCCATTTTCCGCAAGAGTCACTGTCCCCCACTGCGACATCCCCTGACAGCTTACCGATGAGCCGTTGCAGAAGGAAGTGAAATAGGGCGCATTCTGCCCCTGTCGCCTGACGTATTCGTTGAAAATATCGTCCGTCACCCTGCTGATGGAATCATAGATCGGTCTTCCATACACATAATGCTGATCATATGCGGTACTGTTGGTGATATCATAGTCATAGCCTCTGCTTCTGTACCATTCCGTGAATACCCGGTTTAAGGCAAAGGTGATGATTGCGTATATATTGGCTCGCAGCGACGCCTCCGGCCAGGTGGGATAGATCTCGCTGCTGGCCACATTTTTCACATAATCCGGAAAAGAAACCTGCACATTGGAGGCATAAGATCCGGGTGCTCCCAGATGCACCGTAATCGGATTGGGTATCACCACCTGACGCAAAATCCGGGGATCTGCCTCCCCGCCTTCCTGTGAGCGGGGCTCCCGCATGGCCACGGCAGGTTTTCCCACAAAAATTCTGGCCTGTCCCGGGCGGGTCTGTCTCTGTTCCATGGGCACCAGCATAAGGGGCAGCACCGCTGTCTCCCCCTCATAGATGGGGATCTGAGCCACATAGATTCTGTCAAAACCCACTTTCTGCGCCTGTACATCATAACTCCTGTAGGGTACCCCCGTATAATATTGGTTCTGTGAGAAGCTCTTATCCAGGGTCTCCAGCGGCACTTTTCGTGTCTCTCCGTTCTCATCCGTCACCAGATCATAGAGGATCTCTCCCTGTTCTCCCAGGATTTTCACCTGTACGCCGCCCAGGGGAACCGCGTCATGAGCCGTCCTCGCCTGTATAAGCAAATATCCGATCGCCATATGGATTGCATTCTCCTTCTTTCCTGTCATGGATAAGATATGTGGTAATCGGAAAGAAGTTACACTTCGCCCGGCACCCCCCACTCCCATTTCGGCGATTTATGCTCTGCATATCAATTAATCCCTTTATTCCCCGATATATGTTTTAGCCGTACCGTACCCCTGGATCACTCTTTTGTGGCGGCCGGGGATATGGACAGACCCATTTAACGAGGCATGTGCCGTGAAAGCAAGGGAGGAAAGGCCATGGAACCCATGATTCATGCAGGATACACCGCCGAAATCGGTTTTGACAATACGTCCGGCACTACTGCCCCTGACAGCGAAAAGGCAGAAGGCAGCAGATTTACCCAGACTCTGTGGGAAAAATATTCTGCCGGCGTCTTGTCCCCAAAAGACATGACACTGGGGGAATACAAACTGTATATTAACGACAAAATTAAAAATCTCTATACGCATCCCTCCCAGAAAAGATTGGACTGGTTTATTGACATCAGCGATGCCGCCTACAGAAGAATGCAAAGCGACCCGGCCTACGAGCAGTGGGTTCTGGACTTTCTGGCCCAGGCAAAATCCACCGGCTATGGGTGCTGCGTCCCCAGATTCGGCCTGATTCATATCGACGACACCCGGGAAAAATGTTACGGCTACACCTATGGACTCCAGGACGATGAACAGGCCCGGCGCGCTGCTGCCAGAAAGCGGCTGAAAGCCCGGCAGGCCGAAAAAGAGCGGCGCAAAAAGTTGTTGAAGGAATACCTGAAAAGAAAAGCCCAGGCCAAGAGGCTCCAGGAACAGCTCTTGAAGGCAAAGCTCACAAAGCAGCAGCTGGAACATGCCCGCCTGTTGAAATCCTGGAATGAGGAGCGCCAGCGCGCCCAGATATCCCGGGCTTATGAGGCAAATCTTCTGATGCTGGCCCGGCGGGAGCAGCAGATTGCTTCCAGGCAGGCCTGCTTCATTCAAACTTCTTGACAGCCATAGGTCATCCGCCTATAATAGAGATGTTGATAACTTCGCGTTCTGTCCCATTTTGCAGTGTCGCAAAACCCAGACTTCCGTTGGGTTTTCGGCACTTTACTTTTCCGAACAGTAACATGTCCCCATTGCAGGGCCCGGCACTTCAGATGACGACTGTGGAATTACTGTGGAATTTCAGTCTCCGCCGCCCCTGGCATCGGAGAAGCAAGCGCGGCGGACACACGCAGAAAAGAGGTACATATGGTAAAACAGGAAATATCGGAGATCAAGAAACTATTCACACAGAACAACTGTTCCATCACCCGCATATGCGGCTGCTATGTGGACGGGGAAAAAAATAAAAAGACCCAGTTCAGACAGGCTTTCCTGGCTTTGCCAGAGGAAGAAATGTTCAAGTATTTCGAAATCCTCCGAAAGACTCTCTCCGGCTCCATCGGCAGGAATCTGCA
>JAAWKU010000158.1 GCA_022797535.1 Lachnospiraceae bacterium
GAACCAGGTGCTGATCAACTTCCTGTCCAACGCCTACAAGTTTACTCCCGAGGGAGGCCAGATCCATGTCTACCTCAACCAGGAGGAATCCCCCAAGGGAGACAATTACGTGCGGGTTCATTTTCGGGTGAAAGACAGTGGTATGGGCATGGCGCCGGAATTCCAGAAGAAGATTTTTGAGTCTTTCTCCCGGGAGGACAGCACCCGGGTGCACAAGACCGAGGGCACGGGGCTGGGCATGGCTATCAGCAAGTATATTGTGGACGCCATGGACGGAACCATAGAGGTGCAGAGCGAGGCGGGTAAGGGTACAGAGTTCCATGTCACGCTGGATCTGGAGCGGGCCGCCGTAAAGGAGGCCGACATGATTCTGCCCAGTTGGAATATGCTGCTGGTGGACGATGACGAGCAGTTGTGCAGGGAGACGGTGGATAAGCTGGCGGAATTGTCAATCCACTGCGACTGGGTGTTGGACGGCCGTTCCGCCATTGAAAGGGTGGAGGCCCGTCACAGAGGGCATGACGAATATCAGATTGTGCTGCTGGACTGGCGCATGGAGGGGATGAACGGTATAGAGACCGCCCGGGAACTGCGGGACAAGTTTGGGGATGAGATGCCGATTCTGCTGATCTCCGCATACGATTGGGGTGAAATAGAAGAAGAGGCGCGGGAGGCGGGAATCTGCGGATTCATTTCAAAGCCTCTGTTCAAATCCACTCTTTATCACGGGCTGCTGCAATATATGGATCCCAGCCAGGATGAGGAGGAGGTGCAGAAGGCTTCCGCCAAAGACTTTACCGGGGTCAGGATTTTGCTGGCGGAGGACAACGATATCAACTACGAAATCGCCAGCGAACTGCTCTCTAATATAGGTATGGAAATTGAGCGGGCGCAAAACGGGCAGATCTGCCTGGATATGTTCCAAAAATCCCCCGAGGGCTATTATGATGCGGTGCTGATGGATATCCGTATGCCGGTTATGACAGGCTACGAGGCGGCCCGGGGTATCAGGGCACTGGAACGGGGAGACGCGGGCCTGCCCATCATTGCCATGACGGCGGACGCCTTTTCGGAGGATGTGAAAAAGTGCAAGGAGTGCGGCATGAATGATCACACTTCCAAGCCCATCGACATGGATGTGCTGATGAAACTGCTGGCAAAATATCTGCACAGATAATTATAAAACGGTATTTCTCAGGAAGGGAACCATCACCCGGAATGTGTGCTGAAAGGGAACATACGAAACTTAAAACAGGAGGTGCCGGGATGAAGTATAGGAGACTGGGTAAAACGGAATTGATGGTGAGCGAGATCGGCTTTGGCGGAGAGTGGCTGGAGCGCATGGATCTGGAGGGTTGCCGGGCCATCTTTGAGGCCTGCCGGGAACAGGGAATCAACATTCTGGACTGCTGGATGTCCGAACCCAATGTGAGGTCCGCCATCGGGGAGTGTATCAAGGGAAACAGAGAAAAGTGGTACATCCAGGGGCATATTGGTTCCACCTGGCAGGAGGGCCAGTATGTGCGTACCCGCGATCTTCCCAAGGTGCAGGCAGCTTTTGAGGATCTGCTTGCCAGGCTGCAGACAGATTACATAGATCTGGGCATGATCCACTATGTGGATTCCGAGAAAGAGTGGGACGAGATCCAGGACAGTCCTTTTATGGATTATGTGTATGAATTGAAAGAAAAGGGAATTATAAGACATGTGGGTTTAAGTTCTCACAATCCCAAAGTGGCCAGGAAGGCGGTTCTCTCCGGCAAGATTGAGATGATGCTCTTTTCTGTCAACCCTGCCTTTGACCTGGTGCCTCCCACAGAGAATCTGGACGATTATTTTGCAGAGCAATATGATGCCTCTCTGGCGGGCATGGATCCGGAGCGGGCAGAACTGTATCAACTGTGCGAGCGGCAGGACGTGGGCATCACGGTGATGAAAGGCTATGCGGGAGGACGTCTTTTTGACGAAAAGGCATCTCCCTTTGGGGTGGCGTTTACGCCGATTCAGTGTATTCACTATGCGCTGACAAGACCTGCGGTAGCCAGTATCATGGCGGGATTCTCCGAGCCCGGGCATGTGGCGGCGGCAGCGGCCTACGAGACAGCTGCAGAGGAAGAGAAGGATTACGCCAGCGTGCTGGCGGCCGCGCCTCATCACGCTTACGGCCGGAAGTGCATGTACTGCAACCACTGTAAGCCCTGTCCTATGGACATTGATATAGCCATGGTGAACAAACTCTACGATCTGGCAGTCATGCAGGAGGAAGTGCCTGCCTCCGTAAAAGCTCATTACATGGCGCTGGAGAAGAATGCTTCCCACTGTATCGCCTGCGGAAGCTGTGAGAGCAGATGTCCTTTTGCCGTGGGAATCGTGGAGCGGATGGCAAAGGCCAGGGAGTTGTTTGCCGATTGATCCGGAACGGAAACTTTGTCCATCTGCGTCCGGAGGCGGCAGGGACGCAGGATGGCGCGGAAGAGGAGCATGATGGCACGGCCGCCGGCGGAGAGGAGAGAACATATGGAGAGAATCAAAGTGCAGCAGCTTAACGCCCATATTTTTTCCATGGACGATGCAGGGGAGGCTGTTGGATACCTGGTGGTGGGGGAAAAGAAGGCCCTGGTGATCGACACCATGAACGGCTATGAGGATGTGAAAGCCGTGGTCAGGTCCATCACGGATCTGCCCCTTATGGTGGTGAACACCCATGGACATTGCGACCATATATTCGGCAATATTTATTTTGAGGAGGCATATCTGCATCCTCTGGATATGGAACTGGCCCAGCAGCATTCCTGCTTTGACGACTTTGTAAGCGCGATAAAGAAGCGCGGGCTGCGCATGCCGCCCTTCCACCCGATTGAGCATGGAGACGTGATAGATCTGGGAGGATTGACTGTGGAGGTGATACATTTGCCCGGACATACCCAGGGGAGCATTCTGCTGCTTCTGCGGGAGGATAGGGTACTGTTCACGGGGGACGCAATCAATACCCATCTGTGGATGCAGTTGGAGACCAGTTCATCTCCTCAGGATTTTCTGCAGGCGCTTGATAAGGTTATGTACCTGAAAGACCAGGCAGATTATATTCTGCACGGCCATTATGGGCAGTTTCTCCCTGTTTCTCTCATGGACCGGCTGCGGGAGGGCGTGCTGGAACTCTGCCGCGGAGAGACCGGGGAGGATCAGGATTATCCGTATTTCGGAGGAGGGGCCATTGCCAAACAGCATCTCTATGACGGCGGAAAGGCGTTGATTGTCTATCCCAAGAAATAATCTTCAAGTTAAGGAATGATATGAAAGTTTTCTGTGTTTTGCTGGCAGTCGCCATTGTGCTGGCGACTGCCTTTTTTATCCTGAAATATCATATTCTGATGAACCTGGCCCTGAATGCCAGAACCAGGAATCTGTTGGCCGCCAGGGGAAATGAGACGGTGTCTGACAGGGAGATGGGGATTCGCAGGCAGATGCAGGAGGACGGGAAGTGGCTGGCGGCTCTGCCCCGGGAGGATCTGGAGATCCTGTCCAGGGACGGGCTGCGCCTGGTGGGGCACTATGTCCATACCCAGGGAGAGCCCAGGCGTCTGGTGGTGCTTTTCCATGGCTGGCGGGGCAGTTGGACCGGGGACTTCGGCAGTATGGGAAGATGGCTTCTGGAGTCCGGCTGCGATCTGCTTCTGGCGGAGCAGCGGGCCCAGGGAGCCAGCGAAGGGAAATACATGGGCTTCGGCGTGCTGGAACGCGGGGATGTGATACAATGGATGAAGTATCTGGAGCAGGAGCGGCACAATACTTTGCCCGTATATCTGGGAGGGGTGTCCATGGGAGCGGCCACGGTGCTGATGGCGGCGGGCGACCCCATGCCGGATTTTGTGAAGGGGGTGCTGGCGGACTGCGGTTTCACCAGCCCCTATGACATGCTTTTTGAGGTGGGCAGCAGGTCTCTGGGGATGCGCCGGCATCCTGCCATGGATTATGTGGAACTGCTCATTAAATTCCGGGCCCGCTATGATATCAGGGCCTATTCCACCCTGGATTCCCTGAGAAAAACCAGGCTGCCGGTTTTCTTCGTGCACGGGCTGGCGGACGATTTTGTACCTTGCCGTATGACCCGTCAGGCTTATGAAGCCTGCGTTTCTCCCAAGGAACTGCTGTTGGTGGAGGGCGCGGGGCATGTGCGCAGTTTTTTCTATGACAATGAGAAGTACCGGCAGAAGGTGGAAAGATTTTTTGGATGGCAGCCGTAATGGATGCCCCTCTTACTCTCTGTTTTTTTCAAGTTGATAGTGGTAAAATGGAGTAAAGCGATAAATCGAACCTGTAAATGCGGGGGGTAAATATGAAAAAGATATCGTTGACTTTGGGAATTGTATTCTTAATATTAACATTTGCAGGAGGTGGTTATGTTTTTATAAATCATGGAGAAGTAAGCGCCGGTTATGCAGTTGTTCCTGCCTTATGGACGATCGTATGTTTTGGATACTATCAGCGCAAAAAATAGAACTAAACCGCTTTATGGATACTTTGACCAAAAAATTTCGGAATGGGCATGGAACAACACGAAAGGTATAAGGATGGAATAAATGGATTGGCCTGGCGCTGGTTGTATTCTTATGCCTGACAGGTGTATATGGGGCGAGAGTTACGGACAATATTCCGGTATACACCTCTTTTTCTGTGCCCTTGTGGGCGTGATGTGTGTAATTGTGGCTGGAGTAGCCATATGGGGCTGGTGGCTGGAAAACGGACCGGACAAATCAGATCCCGGGGATGGGGAAAAGAAGGACCGGGAAGAAAAGATAGACTGACAGTGGAGTATAAAAATACCATAAAATCTATGAAAATTTTGTGATATCTATAGACGAATGGAAAGGCCGGGAGTAAAATGATTGCCAGATATTTTACCTCGGCCTTTCATGTGCCGCATGGCCGGAGCTTGGTAAAATAGGAGCAGGATCTGCATATACATAAAGACAGCGGTACAGAAATGAGGAGTTTCATTATGAAGTCTGTTTGGAAATGGATCAAAAAGCATAGAAAGCTCTGCGTCTTTCTGGTAATTGTCATTGTGCTGGGCGTACTGATCGGGGGATGTGTCCACAGTGTGCAGAAGGCGGCGGAGACCATGCTGACTATGCTGACCCGGCAGGAGACGGCGGCCATAGAGCGTCGCTCCCTGGTGGAGAGCGTATCCGCCACGGGCTCCGTCACCAGCGCGGGCAGCAAGAGCGTGGTGGCGGAAGTAACAGGAGTAAAAGCCCTCAGCGTGCCGGTGCAGGTGGGAGATATGGTAGCGGAGGGAGATCTGCTGTGCCTGCTGGATACAGCGGATCTGGAAGAGAATCTGGCCAATTCCGAACTTTCCCTGAGCGTGGCCCAGAGAAGGACACAGTTGGATCTGGATGCTGCCCAGCGCAATCTTACGGAGGCGGGCATTTCCGTCCAGGTGGATATGTCCCGGATGGAAGAGCAGGTGGAAAGCGCCCTGAGAACCTATGAGGAAGCCAGGGAGAGCATGAACAAGGCCGGTTCCAGCTATGGCAATGCCAATCACAACAGCTCGGAGATCCGCAGGGCGTTGGAAGAAACCCAGGCCCAGCTTGCGGGGGTGAATGAACAGCTGGCGGGCATATCCGGCACGGAGGCATCCGTATCCGGCAGTGACGCTCCGGACAGAACAACGCTGGAGGCGGAGGCCCGGCGTCTGGAGCAGCTTATTGCGGAATATCAGATGAAATACGCCACGGCCCAGGAGACGGAGCGTGGTCTGAAATCTGTCTATGACCAGGCGGTGACGGCGGTGAACAATGCCTATGACGCCTACAACAGACAGCTTCAAAACCAGGAGGATACCATACGAAACGGAAGCAGCACCCTGCAGAGCAGACAGGACAGTTTGACTTCCAGTCGTTTAAACGCCTCCACCACGGGCATGAGCGACCAGCAGCAGATTGACCGCTATCAGGAGCAGATTGCCGCCTGCACGGTGACGGCGCCTCTCTCCGGGGTGGTGACGGCGGTGAACCTGGAGGCAGGGGACAGCTATAACGGCGGCGCCATCGTGACCATCGAGGATGTCAGCAGCTATGAAGTCACTGTGGAGATCGACGAGTATGACATCAGTCGGATCAGAGAGGGCCAGAAGGTGGTGATCAAGACCAACGGCACCGGGGATCTGGAACTGGAGGGGGAAGTGCTTTCTGTGGCGCCTCGGGCCACCGGGGGCTCCAGCGTAACTTATACGGTGAAAATCAGTATTGATACTCCCTGTGAGGATCTGCGCATGGATATGACTGCCAAGCTGAGTATTATTATCAGCAGCAGGGAAAATGTATTGACTGTGCCCTATGCCGCCGTGCAGACAGCCGAGGACGGCAGCTTCTATGTGGAAGTCGTGGAGGAAAACGGCGGGGGAGTTTCGGGAGAAGCGGGAACTGCCCCTCAGGATGGCGTTGCTGCAG
>JAAWKU010000159.1 GCA_022797535.1 Lachnospiraceae bacterium
ACTTCCGCTTCCCCTTTTTGGGGTCGCTTCCTTCCTTGATTTTAATCAGGAAGGTTTTAAAAGAATTTTCAGGGTTGCATTGCTGTTTATTTGTCAAGGTTCATGGAGCTATTGCTCCGAGTTGACGCTCCGAACTAATACTCAAAGCTGACGTTCTGAACTGATGCTCTGAACTGTTGTTTCGAACTAATACTCTGAGCCCATACTCTGAACTGCCATTTCGAACTTTACTTCAGCTATCACTTCAAGCTGATGCTCTGAACTTCGCTCCTGCTATCGCTCCAGAACGGAATTTCCCTTCTGAATGCCGGGCTGTAGGCCCGCATCTCCGCGACAGCTTTTATAGATTACCACACCCGTTTTCACTTGTCAACATGTTTTGCTAAATTTTTTGAGAGATTTTTCCTTTCCCGCCAAACTGCGGCCAGAATGTCCTTCAGAACCAGGAGCGCATCCAACTCGTTATACCCATATTCCCTCTTCAATTCGTCGATCATCCCACCCAGTCTCACGGCATAGTTGGACGTATTGACCTCCTTCTGGTATCTGAGCAGGATCGGGTATTTTTTCCCCCAGGCTCTGGTCCAGTCGATCTTTTCCTCCACCTCCTCGCTGGTCCTCTCGATAATCTGCTGTATTTCCTGTACATCCACGTCAAATGCAATCAGATCGTCCAGAGACACCTTGTACAGCAGAGACATTTTCTTGGACTGGCGGATGTCCGGCAGCGTCTCACCGCTCTCCCACTTAGAGATCGTCTGTCTGCTCACCCCCAGTTTTTCCGCCACTTCTTCCTGAGAAAGACCGCAACTTTTTCGCGCATGAAATAAACTGTTTCCCAATTCCATATCCGTCACCTCGCTTATTTTTACAGACAATGTAAAACACTTCTCTTCCCTGCTCGTGTTACGGGCAGAAACCGTCCCGCCCGCATCATTTTCTGACATCCTGACGGCAGCCCTCCTGCTGGCGCTGTGGATCAGGAGCCGTCCGCCTGCGTCATTTTCTGACGACGGTTCGCAAATGCCTGTTTTATATAAGCAAGTATACCGTTGCAGAAACCCAAAGTCCACCATCTGAAATATGCATTTCCGCACGTTTTTTTTACATGCCTGCCTTGCACCGGGGAATAACCCCCGGCGTTTTTCGGCATGGTTGCTGCCTTGCGCCGCAAGCCATAGCAGACAGTCGGGTGATGCTTCTTACCACTAATTATATGGCTTTTCCGCTATCCTGCAATAACCGCTCAAGGGAAAGGATCTCAACCGAAAGTTGCATGACTCTATATTTTCTCCGCAATAAGCACGTCCATGCAATGCTGGTGTGGCACGCCTCCGCTATTGCAGTCAAACACCACTTCATCACATTTGTGGAAAAGCCAATCATGGTAGCAGGTAAACAATTCACCGGATTTCCATGGCGTTTTCTGCTGGCCCTCCTTCTTTTTTACAAAAGGTTTATCCACAAAGGCATTGATCACGTTCAGGCCTCCCGTTACGGTGTTTTCTTTCAGCATGGCGGCAAATTCTTCTTTCATACTGTCCGGAAGATAATCAAAAAAACCGCTGCTGTAGATCACGTCATACTTCTCTTCAATTCGATAATCCAGGGCATTGGCCTTGAAAAAATCCACATGCACGCCGTTCTTCTCCGCCAGCAGCAGCGCCTTGTCTATTCCCGTCTGAGATTCGTCAAACGCTGTGACCTGATACCCGCACCGGGCCAGGAAAACGGCGTCCTTTCCCTCTCCGCAGCCGATTTCCAACACTCTGTACGGCCTGGTAGGAGGTTTCAGCTTCATCAGTTCATAGCAGAGATGGTTGGGGTTCAGTCCCCAGTAAAACTGTTCTCCCTGATATCTCTCGTCATATTTACTCACAGGGGCCCCCTGATACCCAAGCAGGCCGTCCACCGTAGTCTCCAGCACCTGCGCCAGTCTGGGCATCAGTCCCAGGTCAGGCAGAGCCACGCCATTTTCCCACTTGGAAACCGCCTGAGAAGAAATATTCAGTTTACCTGCCAGTTCCTGTTGCGTAAAGTTTAAAATCTTTCTTCTTTTCTTAATCATCTCCCCGATTGTACTCATGCCATCCTCCTTGTCAGATGCAGCCGGATCTACCTGATTTTTCGGGTTCCGGCAGGCACTGTTAATATGTTTCAACGACAACTGTATTTTAACAATTCACCTGCGATTTGACAATATCGGCATATTCACAACCATTCCGTAATTTCTACCAGGGGTTGATTTCTGATAGAGCTGCCGCTTTCCCAATGGCATGCAAAAGACTTTTATCATTGTCTGTGGTATCCTGCGTCAATTCCCAGATCATAATACCTCCCAGATTTTCTTTGTCGTACAGAGTCTTTTCCGTGATGGTGGTCACACCGTTATAATAGACTTCCATGCCGTTATAAGCGACATGATCTTTATCACAGGCATCGGGCACACTCTCCAGAATCGTCCCATACCCCTCCCAGCTTGGCCGGGCATAAAATGGGACGCCCAACACGATCTTGTAAGCGGGCAGCCCTCTTGTCTCCTTCCAATAAGTCCCACAGTCCACAGCAAATTGATACTGGGAATGACGCTCTCCGTCTCCCCCGGCTCATGGCATAAATGCACAGCTTCGTCGGATTCTTTGCCCGGGGCAATCTCCCTTTCGGATTTTCCGACTGAAGCGGCGGAAAAATAATCCGGCTGAATTTCAACCCACAGCCATACTGCAGATGTAAACAACACGCCCAGAACAAAGCCACCCAGAGCATAAGCCACTTTTTGTATCCTTCTCATGGTACTCCCTCCAGCCTCAAAAACCAGGTTTCCTGCAGCTATTTCATTTTCCGTTTCCATTATACAATCTCTATTATATCAGATCACAGGTCGCTTGTGTTCCTGATTTACCTTTTCGTGGAATATCGTGGAATTATGGTGTAAATACCTTCTTGTGCGGCCCCTCCCCATGTGATAGAATGAACTGGCATAAGCAGCGCCAACGCCATCCGGCCGCTTTGTGCCGAGATTATGGTCAAATTAAAATAAGGAGATAAACGCCATGAGAAAAATCGCCTTTTTTGATATAGACGGAACCCTGACTTCCGAGACCGACGGCTCAGTGCCGGAGGATGCGGCGTGGGCCATCGCCCGGGCCCGGGAGAACGGCCACCTGATGTTCCTCAACACCGGGCGGTGCTTCCAGAACGTGGAACCCCGTTTCCGCCGCATCGGCTGGGACGGCTATGTCTGCGGCTGCGGCACCAATATCTACTGCGACGGACGGGATGTGCTGTATGTATCCCAGACCCATGGCACCATTATGCGCGTTTTGGATGCCGCCCGCCGGGCAGATGTGGATATTCTCTTTGAGTCCCGGGCACGAGTGGCCTTTGACCTGACCCGCCCCCTGCGTCACCCCAAGGCCCTGCGCCAGTATCAGATCTTTGTGGACCAGGGCTATCACATGCCGGAGGATCTGGAAAACCCCAACTTTTTTGCGGACAAGTTTGTGATCTGGTATCAGGAGGAAGCCCAGCTGACCGCTTTCCGTCAGGTCAGTGACCAGTGGTTTGACTGTATCGACAGGGGCGGTACTTTCCGGGAGTTCGTGCCCAGAGGCTATTCCAAGGCCACAGGCATCCAATTTGTGCTGGACCGCTATGAGCTGTCCCTGGAGAATGCCTACGCCCTGGGAGACAGCAACAACGACCTGCCCATGCTCTCCTATGTGCCCCACAGCATCGCCATGGGAAACGCCTCCCCCGCCAGCCTTCTGGCACAGGTGGAATATGTGACGGCAAAAGCAAGTCAGGGCGGCATCCGCCAGGCCCTGACTCATTATCACTTTATATAATTACAGGTTTTCGTTCTGAATGGTTTCCATAATATTTTTCTTCCTGATCTTACCCATGGAGTAACGCATAATACCATACAGCAGCAATGCCACGGCGGCAGCGGAGATACCGATCCCTACCCAGGGAAAGACATACGCGGTTCCCAGCCCCTGCCCCAGGGCCATATGAAAGCAGCAGGATAAGGCCACGCCAAGGGGGATGCCGATGAGCAGCGCCTTTCCCCCGTAAAACAGACTTTCCAGCCAAATCATGCGGCGGAATTCCCTGCTGGTCATGCCCACGGCCCGCAACATGGCGAACTCCGGCGCTCTCAGTTCCATATTGGTGGTAATGGTGTTAAAAACATTGGTTATGCCGATCAGCGCCACCACCGTAATAAATCCGTACAGGAAGATGGACACCAGCAGATGCATGCTTTTATCGGACTGATGCTGGGTTACATAATTTACGATGGAGTAGTTGACCATATTCATATCCCGGCGCACTTTCTCCTCAATCAGGGTGGCATCTTCACATTTCAAATAGACGATCGTGGTGGACTTGTGCTGTTCCAGCTGCTCCCAGTGACTGTCCATCCAGCTGTCACTGACAACCAGCGATATGCCGTTATTCAAAACATGGTTGTTCATGAACATGGGTTTATTTTCCGTCTGGACTGCCACTGTCACCGAAATTTCCTTCCCTTCCTTCCCTCTCCCCACAATCACATCCCCCTGGCGGAAACGGGCGGCGTCCCCTCTCTGTTCCTGCCTTCGGTCTTTTTCATCATAGGTGATCAGTTCATATTCCGCCAAGGCAATGGCCTGCCCCGGCTCCACAGATATTCCTGCCTGATTGCAATACCGGGAAAAGGCTTCCTCCCCCAGAGAATAGATCGGCACCAGCTCCTCCGCATCTTCCTCCCTATAGAAGGATGCCAGATAATCCTTCGTCAGCGGCAGAGTCTGTTGGGCGACAGAAATATAGCCGGTCCGCACTACCTCTGCTTCCCCCACGCCCTCCATCCGGGCCACATCCAGCAGCTTCTCATAACTGTCTGAATCAATGCAGCTGATCATCAACTGGTAATTCATTTGTTTAAAATACACATCAGAGGAATATTGCACTGCATACATAAATGTAGTCATGCCAATAAACGCTGCCACGCCCACCACAATGGAGATCACAGTAGTACGGTACTTAACCCGGGCGCGGCGCAAATTCTTGTAAGCCACCTTGCCTCCCACCCCGAAAAGCCCGGGAATAAAACGGGGACACCTCAGCTCCCTGCTTCGAATCTTCACTGTGGCATTGGCCCGAATGGCGCTGATGGGCGACACTTTCGCCGCCCGCTTCGCAGACTGCCGCGCAGAGAAAAAGATGGTAACCACCGCCAGCACTGCGGAGAGGCCCACCGCCCCCCAGGAGATACCAAACACCAGAGGAATCTGCAGCGCCTGCTCCATCAATCCGCTGACGCCCCGCACCAGAATCACGGAGGCCAGGACACCGCTGAGAATCCCCAGAGGGATACCTACCAGCCCCAGGAATGCCGCTTCATAATAGACAATCTTTCTCTGCTGCCTGGAGGTGGTTCCCACTGAGGCCAGCCTGCCGTACAGCTTCGTTTTCTCCGTCAGAGAGATGGTAAAGCTGTTGCGGATGCAGAATACGCTGGTGACGATGATCACCCCCAGAGCCACCAGCGACATGGCATACACCATATTCATGGCGTTGGAGGAAAAATTAAGACTTAGCCATTTCAGCAGATAATAGTTTTCCTCCACCGATACCGCCAGTCCTTTCAGTCCCTGGTTCACCTGCTCCGCGTGTTTAATACCCCAGTCCGTATAGTTGGCATAGACCTCCAGTGACTCTGCCGACATGGGATCTTCCAGACAGGTAAACACGGAGTACCCCGGTGCGATTCGGTCCTCCACATAGTAGTTGGGCCGCTCAATGATGCCCACAATGGTATATTGCCTGGTCTCTCCGGGCGTCAGCGTCTCTCCCTCATAGATATAAGGATTTTTCTGATTCAGCGTATAACCGTCAGAACTGCGTTGTCCCAGTTCCAGGGTAAGGGTATCCCCCACGCCCAGTTCCACCATTCCATTGTAGAGAATATGTCTGCTGATCACCAGTTCCGACCCGTTTTCCGGCATTCGGCCCTGAAACAGTTCCAGGCTGTAAGTGTCTTTGGTCGCCAGGTCCACGGCGCTCAGATACAGATAAGGCTTGTCGGGGTTCTGGCTTCCCTCCAGCATGGCATAGCCGAGGGGTTGCCGCAATACGATTCTTTCCAAATTTCGGTTTCCTTCAAAATACTTCAGATCCTGGGGCTTCACCCCGTAAAAGCAGTAATGCCAATCCCCGTTCTGCTTCTTTTCATATTCCACCATGCTGGCCCGGAAGCTGGTGGCCAGACAGGCCACCCCTGTGATCAGGGCCGTGGCCAGAATCACGCCCACAATGGTCACCAGGGTGCGCTTGCGATTTTCTCTCAGGGAGCGGAAGCAACATTTCTGTAAGACTTTCATCTCTCCCCACCTCCTGCCTGAAGATCCGCAGTTTGTTCTACGGATTCCTGCCGTCCCTGAAGTTCCTCGGC
>JAAWKU010000160.1 GCA_022797535.1 Lachnospiraceae bacterium
CCTAAGATATCCGCAAGCGGCTCTGCGCAAAGACAAGTCAGTCTTTCATACAATTCTCCCATGTATTCTTCCGTTAAGATCACGATATTTGTCTGATACCGATCCCTGCCGGAACCGGGTTCTTTTCCGGCGGGCAGGACGTTCAGCAGTCCGTATCGGACCAGCAGGGCCGCCTCGTTCTCCAGATATGCGGTGGGCACTCCCAGTTCCAGCGCCAGTTCTCCCACAGTCACCGGGGTATAGTAGGCGCTGAGCAGGATATTGCCCGGGAGCAGCCGGTCAAACAGGTATCTGTATTCCGGGTTGTAGCTTCCGGAAAACAGAGTCCTAAAGGTAAAATTTGAGGGTTTATAGCTCTTTGTTCCATATTCACGTTCCATTCCGATTCCTTCTTTCAGTAATTTCCTGGTTTTAAACAGGTAGTATTTGGTCATATGCAGAGAAATCCCCAGCTTTTCCGCGGTTTCCTGGCAGGACAGCCCTTCAAAATAGTAGCAGAGAGTGCATTCCCGATATTCTCTGGATAGAAGGGACAGCTCCCGGCGCAGCCTGGCAAGCTGCTCCCGCCTGTCCGCCTCCAGGGCAAGATCCTCCGTGAAGTCCTCTCCTGCGGGTATCTGTTCCAGAATGTCCGGGGGCAATGAGGCCATGGCTTGTCTCTCTTTTTTTCGCAGGAATTTCCTGTAAGTGTTTCCGGCAACGGACCAGACGAAGCCGTAAAGGGCGTCTTTGTCCCTCAGCCGGGAGGCGCTGGAGAGCAGAGCCAGGAGAATGTCTCCGGCCAGATCCTCCGCGTCCTCCCGTTTTGAGACCCGGGATAAGGCATAGGTGTAGATGGTTTTCATATGTTCCTCCGCGAATGCGGCAACCTGGTTCTGATCCATGAGTTCCCTTTCTTTCGTTCTAAATATGACCGCCGACAGGTTTCACAGGATGGCCTTGCAGCCTGAATATGCGCATATTCTGATCCCCTGAGCGGCGCTTTCTGTCCGCTCATCTATATAGTACCCGCAACCCGGCGGCGGTGAAAGGTTTTTTTTAATTATTTTTTTTCTTTCGCTTTGCTTATGATCTGGTCGATCTGGCGAAGCTCTTCCGGGGTGCTGGACTTGCGGATGGCGGCTATGGCGATCTGCAGTTCCTTTGGGGTGAAGGTCAGTCCTTTTTGCTTGGCCTGGGCCATCATGGGCATCAGGAAGGACATCATTTCCTTCTGGGATTTGCCCTGTCCCTGCTGGTAGAGCTGGGAGAGGAAAGCGAGTTTTTCTCTTGGGATATCCTGAACGGAAGGGTCTTCCATCCAGTTGGGAATGCCTGTGGTGGGTTCCATATAGTACCTCCTGTTATTGTTCCGCATATCTCCCTCCGGCGCAGATTCCAGATGATCCATATATGCCTGCAGAGCGTGTGTATGGATCAGCGCGCCTACAGAAGACATGCTGTTTTATAATCTATCGTTCCGCATATCTCCGCTAAGGGGTGTTGTCCGGGGGCGGCGGTTCCGCAGGCGCGGAGTTCCCGGGCTGCATCATGTTCATCATGGACATGAGCTGGGAGATGTCGGGCATGCCGCCTCCAAACAGACCGCCCAGCCCTGCTGACATCGGATCGGGGGCCATGCCGTCTGCCCCTCCTTCGCCGCCTTCGCTTCCTGCCGCTTCCGCGCCGGGAAAGGACATCCCTTCCGGAAACATATCCTGGAACATCTTTACCATCTCCATTATTTCCTGATAATGGCTCATGGCCTGGAACATGGAGGCAAACTGGTTCAGTTGATTCCGTTCCCCGGGACTGCAATAGGGGGAGACTTCCTGGCAGAGTCTGCCAGGGTCAGGGGGGCCCTCCTGTGGCGCGGGGGATACGGTAAGCTGCGGGGAGCGCTGAAACAGTTCCAAGGTGTATTTTAATTCCAGGAACTTGATATAGATAGCAAGCTGCCGCTGCATAGGGCTGTCCACATAAGAGATTAAAACTTTTAATTTCTGGATTTGATTGTTGGTAAATAAGGCGTCAAAGGCGGTCACTTTATCCATTGTTTCCTCTTCCCTGCATATCGCGGGAGGCCCTGCGATACTGCACTAATGCGTATTGAAGTCTGGCCCGGGCCAGACTATCGCGTTGCCTGCGGTATTTCCCCAATGCCTGTTTGAATGCGAAACATTCCGGCTTGGTTCACGGCAAGCAGGCCCCTCGAAAGGGACCCGCCTCCTGAGCCGTGTCTTAGCAGTTATTGCAGCCGCAGCCGTTGTTGCAGCCGCAGCCATTGCTGAAGCTGCTGTTGCCGCCGAAGAAGCAGGACAGTAACAGGATCCAGATCAGCCATTCGCAGCTGTTATTATTGTTGTCGCAGCCACAGCCGCAGCCGTTGTTGCTAAAGCCGATGCCGTTGCCGTTTCCGCAGAATAATAAGAGCAGGATGATCCAGCAGCTGTTGCCGCCGCCAAACAGGCTGTTGCCGCCGCCACAGCCACAGCCGCTATTGCAGCTGTTGTTGGAGCAGCCGCAGTTAGTAGCAGTTAAGTCACTCATGATAGTGCCTCCATGTTTTTTTATAGTGTATTGTATGCGCATGGGCCTGTCAAAGTTTCATACGAAAACAGCCCAGGTTAATAATTTTTCAGGCGAACCATGTCGTACGTTTGGAAATTGCCACGAAATGCATAACCAACAGTTATGAAAAATATAAACAATATGTATTTGAAGAATAGCTGAGTCTATGATATACTGTTTAAAAAAATAGTCCCTTCCGCCGTGAGGGAAGATGCGGGACTTTAAATAGGAGGAGACCATGGAACTGAAGATTACCTGTATCCCTGGCGACGGGATCGGCCCGGAGATTGTGGCGGAGGCCAGGAAAGTGCTTGAGAAGGTGGCGCGGAAGTATGGCCACACCATGAATTTCACGGATATTCTGATGGGCGGCGCATCCATTGACGTACACGGGGTGCCCCTGACAGAGGAGGCGGTGGCGGCGGCCAAAGCGGCAGATGCCGTGTTGATGGGCTCTATCGGAGGTAACACCACCACCTCCCCCTGGTACAAGCTGCCCCCCAACCTGCGTCCGGAGGCAGGTCTGCTGAAAATCCGCAAAGAACTGAATCTTTTTGCCAACCTGCGCCCGGCAGTGCTCTATGATGAGTTGGCGGCGGCCTGCCCTCTGAAGGAGGAGATCAGCAGAGCAGGATTTGACATGATGATCATGCGGGAACTCACAGGAGGCCTGTATTTTGGCGAACGCAGCACTGTGGAAGAAAACGGTGTGCGCAGGGCCGTTGATACATTGACTTACGACGAGAATGAGATCCGGCGGATTGCCATCAAGGGCTTTGACATAGCCATGAAGCGCCGCAAAAAAGTGACCAGCGTGGACAAGGCCAATGTACTGGATTCCTCCCGGCTGTGGAGAGCTGTGGTGGAAGAGGTGGCCAGGGACTATCCGGAGGTGACGCTGGAGCACATGCTGGTGGATAACTGCGCCATGCAGCTTGTGAAAGACCCCGCCCAGTTTGATGTGATTCTGACGGAGAATATGTTCGGAGATATCTTATCCGACGAGGCCAGTATGGTAACGGGATCCATTGGGATGTTGGCCAGTGCCAGCTTAAATGACACGAAGTTCGGCCTGTATGAGCCCAGCGGCGGTTCGGCCCCGGATATCGCGGGCAAAGGCATTGCCAATCCGATCGCCACGATTCTCAGCGCCGCCATGATGCTGCGCTACTCCTTTGATCTGGACAGGGAGGCCGACGCAGTGGAGGCGGCGGTAAAGCAGGTGCTGAGGGAAGGATACCGCACCATTGATATCATGCCCCAGAAGGGTGAGAGCCCTGCCGGGAACATAACCCAGGTGGGCACAGCCAGGATGGGCGACCTGATAGCGGAGAGAGTATAGAAACGGAGAATCCATGTAAATATTTTTTCTCCCAGGGGCCCCGCTTATCATGAAAAAGTGGTTGAGGGATCCATGTGGGGCGCTGAGGAAGAATGATTCATATTATTTGGTTTGTCCAAACGAGGAGGAGAGGGATATGATGACAAGTGACAACGCCAGGGCCGGAATGCAGCAGGCTCCGGCCAGAAGCCTTTTTAACGCCCTGGGTTTTACCCCGGAGGAGATGAAGAAACCCATGGTGGGCATCGTCAGTTCTTACAATGAGATCGTGCCCGGCCACATAAATATCGACAAGATCGTGGATGCCGTGAAGCTGGGGGTGGCGGAGGCGGGCGGTGTGCCCGTGGTATTCCCTGCCATCGCTGTCTGTGATGGCATCGCTATGGGCCATATCGGCATGAAGTACTCCCTGGTGACGCGGGACCTGATCGCGGACTCCACCGAATGCATGGCCATCGCTCATCAGTTTGACGCTCTGGTGATGGTCCCCAACTGTGACAAGAATGTGCCGGGCCTGCTGATGGCGGCGGCCAGACTGAATCTTCCCACAGTATTTGTGTCCGGCGGTCCCATGCTGGCGGGGCGTGTGAAGGGACAGAAGAGAAGCCTGTCCTCCATGTTCGAAGCGGTGGGCTCCTACGCGGCGGGCTCCATGACAGAGGAGGATGTGTGCGAATTTGAAAATAAGGTTTGCCCCACCTGCGGCTCTTGCTCTGGTATGTATACCGCCAATTCCATGAACTGCCTGACGGAAGCCCTGGGTATGGGTCTTGCGGGCAATGGTACGATCCCGGCGGTGTATTCCGAGCGCATTAAATTGGCGAAACACGCAGGCATGGCGGTGATGGAATTGCTGCGGCAGAACATTCGCGCCCGGGATATTATGACCAAAGAGGCTGTCCTGAATGCGCTGACAGTGGACATGGCGCTGGGATGTTCCACCAACTCCATGCTGCACCTGCCCGCCATCGCTCATGAGATCGGCTTTGACTTTGACATCAGCTTTGCCAACCCAATCAGTGAAAAAACCCCTAACCTGTGTCATCTGGCTCCTGCGGGTCCCACTTATATGGAGGATTTAAACGAAGCGGGAGGTGTGTACGCAGTGATGAAGGAGCTGGCGGATATGGGCCTGCTGCACACGGACTGCATGACTGTCACAGGCAGAACCATGGGTGAAAACATTGCAGGCGCGGTGAACCGTAACCCGGAAGTCATCCGCCCGGTGGAGAATCCGTATAGCAAGACCGGAGGTCTGGCTGTCCTGAAGGGCAATCTGGCCCCGGACGGCTCCGTGGTGAAGCGTTCCGCCGTGGTGGAGGAAATGATGGTACATGAGGGACCGGCCCGGGTCTTTGACTGCGAGGAGGATGCCATTGCCGCTATCAAGGAAGGCAAGATCGTGGCAGGGGATGTGGTGGTGATCCGCTATGAAGGCCCCAAAGGCGGTCCTGGGATGCGGGAGATGCTCAATCCTACTTCCGCCATCGCGGGTATGGGACTGGGGTCCAGTGTGGCGCTGATTACCGACGGCCGCTTCTCCGGCGCTTCCAGAGGCGCGTCCATCGGACATGTATCCCCGGAGGCAGCGGTGGGAGGTCCTATCGCCCTGGTGGAGGAGGGGGATATCATCAGCATCGACATTCCCGGCCTGAAGCTGGAGATCAAAGTATCCCAGGAGGAGATGGCCGCCAGGAAGGCAAAATGGCAGCCCAGACCGCCCAGGGTGACCACCGGCTATCTGGCCCGGTATGAGAAGATGGTGACCAGCGGCAACAGGGGCGCTATTCTGGAACTTAGTTAAAATAAGCAAACAGGAAACATAAAATGAAGGAGCAGAGAACATGCAGTTGACAGGTTCGGAAATCGTAATCGAATGTCTCAAGGAACAGGGCGTGGACACGGTGTTCGGCTATCCCGGCGGCACGATCCTGAATATCTATGACGCATTATATAAACACAGCAATGAGATCCGCCATGTGCTGACCAGCCATGAGCAGGGCGCGGCTCACGCGGCGGACGGCTATGCCAGGGCCACGGGTAAAGTGGGTGTCTGCATGGCCACCAGCGGCCCCGGCGCCACCAATCTGGTGACAGGCATTGCCACGGCCTATATGGACTCCGTGCCCATGGTGGCTATCACCGCCAACGTAAATCTGCCCCTGCTGGGTAAGGACACGTTTCAGGAGGTGGACATCGCCGGAGTGACCATGCCCATCACGAAACACGGATATATTGTAAAAAATGTGGAGATTCTGGCGGAAACCCTGCGCAAGGCCTTTCATATCGCCAGAAGCGGCCGCCCCGGTCCGGTGCTGGTGGACATCACCAAGGACGTGACGGCGGCGTTGTGCGAATATATTCCGGAGAAGCCCCGGGAGATGGAGCGGGTGAATCAGTTTACAGCGGAGCAGATCGATCAGGTGGTGGAATTGATCGGCCAGGCCAGGCGTCCCTATATCTATCTGGGCGGCGGCGCGGTGAGTTCCGGCGCTT
>JAAWKU010000013.1 GCA_022797535.1 Lachnospiraceae bacterium
GGCGGAGATGTGGAAAATATTGAAATTCTATTGGATAAAGAAGGGCGGACAACAAGATTGATTGATTTGATGCCTGAATATCCACGACATAAATAAATTCAAATTTGTAGAACTGAAAAATCAAAAATTGCTGATTTGAAAGGAGTTGCATCATGGAAGAATTAAAATCAATTATGGAAAAGTTTGCCGAGTCTGGTTGGGACTTAATATCTATTCCGGCACAACAATGGTTAGACGGAAAAGCTGATAAAATTACATTAGTATCAGCAATCAAGCAGGCAGACAAAGAATGTGGAAGTTGTGGCTGTGATTTAGATTCACTTTATAAAAGAGCGTTGGAATTGATTTAACAGTATCGTCTATCGGTCTGTGGGGTAGTGTAAAAAAGTTTGTGTCTTTGGTAAAAAGTAGCTCCTTTTTGGTAAGAATCAAGATATGATAAATCTTATCGAAAAGGAGTATTTTTATGCCAGTAGCAAAGGAACATATTCGACAGATTATTGCAGACAGCAACATCAGCAGTGTGGCGTATGTCTATACTTTCCTGAGGGATGGATTCAAAGATATTCTGCAGGAGCTTATAGAGGCAGAAATGGACGCAGCACTGGGCTATGAAAAGAACCAGAAAGGGGACACGGACACCGCCAACAAGCGCAATGGCTATTCCCCAAAGAAACTCAAAAGCCAGTATGGGGAATTCCAGATTGATGTCCCACGGGATAGGAATGGCGAATTTGAGCCGAAAATCGTCCCCAAATACCAATGAGATGTCTCCGGGATGAAGAGAAAGTCATCTCGCTCTATGCCAGGGGGATGAGCACCAGGGACATCCATGACCAGCTGCAGGACCTTTATGGAATAGAGATGTCTGCGGAGATGGTCAGCAAGAGCACGGACAAGATACTTCCTGAGATCAGGGAGTGGCAGTCAAGGCCCCTGAGCCCGGTCTATCCATTCGTGTTCATGGACTGCATCCACTACAAAGTCAGGGAAGACGGCCGGATACTCAGCCGCGCGGCCTATGTGTGTAGAGCGGCATTTTATATTACCCAGCGGCGATGCAGTCGCCGCAAATTAAAATTTCCGGACTGGTTCAGATATCTACGAGAGTGTGCCTCTGAATACGGCACGCTTTTTTCTTTGGTTTTTTCGTGTAAGATGGTTCTTGCAGCCAGAAAAAAGGGAGAAGCCGCACCGTCCTAAAAATCTTATCGGGATAAAAAGGCTTTACTACTTGTGGAGAAGCTAAAAGAGGTTGTAAAAAATCTGACTATCAAGTGCGTATAGCTTACGGAGCAGAGCAAGAAGCTAACCGCCAAAGTGAACGAACAACAGACGCAGATTAGCCGCTTGACGGATAAGGTTATGGAACAGAGCGATACCATAGACCGATTGCAGAAAAAAGCGGCAGTTTTGGGGCGTTTGGAGCGCTATTTAGGCAGGGAACAGGTGCAGTCAATAGTGGAAAGGTCAAAGGCATTAGAACAGGTAGAAAAAGAGAATAAACGTCCAAAACGTGCCTTTGAAATGAGCCGATAGGAAAGGGGATTGATAGGATATGACGGATAAGGAAAACAATAATACAATCCGCAATCTGACCGGGGAATATAAAAAGATAGAGCCAGATTGTCGGGAGGAAGTGCGGGCACAGTTGGAGCGTATGAAAAAACTTTGTAAGGAGCGAAATATTCTGTATGAAAAGCAGAATGACTTGAAAGGGCAGAAATGGAAGATTGAAAAATCGTTGGAACGATCAGGAATGTGGGGCGTGGCGGTTGCTGTGCCCTATTTTTTTGTAGAAAATGAGAAGTGGAAGTGATATAATCAAAGTGTAGTGTGAGCTGTGAAAATAAAAGAATTTTAGTGCAACTAGAAAACTATAGTTAAATTTTGGAGGAGATATGGGTGATGCTAAAACAACTTACGATGAAAAATTTGGGATTGCTACTTTTAAAAGAGAGATTTGCGCAGAATTGGGAGAAGCTTTTTGGAAGGATCTGATTAAAAATATTGGTTTACCAGACATAAACTCCGAGTACAAATGTCAATGTTATAATATGTGTCAATTTATGAAACGGTTAGAAGAAATGGCTGATCCCAAAACCGTGAAGAAAATATTATACAAAGTGAGGCATGGATTACATCCGTCTCAATGTGAATGGGCTCATAAAGAGTTTATGGAGATAGGTGATTTAGATGATTTTTTGAATAAGCATTTAAATGATGAATTGAATCATTTTATTGAGCTTAACAGTGAAAAAAAGGATTTTTATGGACAGGAAATTTCAGACGAGGTATTAACGTTTATAAAAGAAAATCCGAAAATGTTAGCTCCTGTCCGGGAGGGAAATAAATTGTACTGTATGGCTTTTCCCAATAATATGAAAGAGTATTTACGAGCCACAGATGAAAAAATGAAACGATATCATGCCTGTCACTGCCCTTTTGCAAAGGAATCTATTTTATCAGAAAATGTTGTGTCACCTGCATTATGTAATTGCAGTTTGGGTCACGTAATGAATTTTGCGGAAGCATTTATGGGAAGAGAATTGGAGGGCAACATGATCTGTTCGGTTTTGAATGGAGATTTGACCTGTGAATATGAGATTGAAATACCAAACGATATTATGCAAAAATATGTAACTTCGAAGGAGTAAGGTAAGGATGTTCCAAAGTATTATTCAAAATTACTACAATTATTATAAAATATTTGCGCAAGCCGATATCATTGATATTTATGAAGGTTCTGTTAGCTGGATTGTTCCGTGTAAGGGAGAGAAAGGACCTTCTATAGCTTTTCGCATTCATTTGAGAGAAGAAAACGCCGAAGCAGAATTGAAGGAGCTTATCCAGGGCATCCGCAAGGGCAAAGTGCCGCAGATCTGGCATATAACGCCAGACGCAACGCCTGCTCATATTATTGATATTATGAAGAAAAATGGATTTAAGAATTTATCAGAAGACGTGTCCGAGCCGGAGCCTACTATGGCATTATACAAAAACGATTTTATGCCCTATGAAGAAACAGGTAGTCCTGCCATTTGCAGAAAAATAAGTTCAAAGAATGATTTCAAATTGTGGATAGATGTGGTTAATTCGGCATTGCATGGATGGGATATGATTGATGCGGATCATTATTTTACATGGGTGGAAAGCAATAATATCAATATCTATCTGGCTGAAATGAATGGGATTGTCGTCTCAACGTGTGCAACAATCCAAAATAATAATACGGCATCCTTAGAATTTGTATCGACGCTTGAAGAATATCGAAGAAAAAAAGCGGCAATATCATTATGCTCTTACGCAATTGACAATCTGTTACATAATGGTGCGGAGATAGTGACGCTTGGTGCATGTGGTCACTCTGCATTTCTATATGAAAAATTAGGGTTTAAGAGAAGTTTTAATAATACGATTATGAAATTTGACTTGTGAAATCATTTTACTGTTTTCAGCATGTGTTATTGATATGAGAAAAGTAGAATGCAAATTAAGAGTAATAGAGGTGATTTCTTGAAAAAAAGCAATTTTATATGTTCATGGAAAGGGTGGAAGTTATTTAGAAGCTGAACAGTACTATTTTTCTCAGAAATAATTAGGACATGGTGTTAGCGCCATGTAAGTTAATTTGGATAAGGAAAATATAATAGTGTGGTAGTTTGCAGCGATAATCAGATTTTCGTATTTTTATGAAAATATGCACGTTTATATGGTAATATTAGGAGGAGGAAGGGATGCTACAGGATTTTACGAAAGAATATCAGCGCAAACTGCGCACGCCCCAGGAGGCGGTGACAGTGGTTAAAAGCGGTGACTGGGTGGACTATACCAGCTGCCTGGGCAAGCCGGTGCTGCTGGACCAGGCTCTGGCGGGGCGCAGGGACGAACTGCGGGACGTAAAGATCCGGGGCAATCTGATCGACGGCCCCATCCATGTGGCGGAGTGCGACCAGAGCCAGGAGCATTTTACCTATCACAGCTGGCACTGCTCCTCCTATGAGCGAAAGCTGTGCGACCGGGGACTATGCTATTATATCCCCATGGTGTTTCACAACAATGCGGCCTATTATGAATTTTTCCTGGATGTGAATGTGGTTATGGTCAGCGTATCTCCCATGGACAGGCACGGGTATTTCAATTTTTCCGTGAACACCGGGGTGGCGGCTCCCATCGCCCGCATGGCGGATACGGTTATTGTGGAGGTCAACGAGCATATGCCCAAGATCCATGGGGGCTATGACGAGAGCATCCATATATCAGAGGTGGATTATATTGTGGAAGGATCCCATGCTCCCTTCGAGAGCAGCAGGCCTTTCCTGCCCCGGGAGGTGGACCGACAGATTGCGGGACATATCATTCCCTATATTGTGGACGGGGCTACCCTGCAGCTGGGAATCGGAAGCATGCCTAACGCTCTGGGAGAGCTGATCGCCCAGTCTGATTTAAAAGATCTGGGGATGCATACGGAGTTGTGTTCCGACGCCTACCTGAGCATGTACCGGGCAGGCAAGCTGACCAACCGAAAGAAGAGTATCGACAGAGGCAAGGGCGTTTTTGGCTGTGCTCTGGGTTCCGTGGAACTGTATGAATGGTTGGATGACAACCACGGGGTGGCCGCTTATCCGCTGGAGTATGTGAACCGCCCCAGCGTTATCGCCCAGATCGACAATATGGTGTCTATCAACAGCTGCGTGGCAGTGGATCTGTACGGCCAGGTGGCGGCGGAGAGCGCCGGGGCCAGGCAGATCAGCGGCACGGGTGGACAACTGGACTTTCTAATCGGCGCTTCTGCCTCCCGGGGCGGGAAGGCTTTTATCTGCATGAGTTCGGTACATACGGACCGCCATGGGGAGAAGCACTCCCGGATTAAGCCTCAGTTTGACGGGGATATCGTCACCTCTCCCCGCAGCCAGGTGTATTTCCTGGCCACGGAGTACGGCGTCATTAATCTGGAAGGGCGTTCTACCTGGGAGCGGGCGGAGGCGCTGATCTCCATCGCTCATCCGGACTTTCGGGAGATGCTGATCCGGGAGGCCGAAAAGAAGAAAATCTGGAGACGGTCCAACAGGAGGGGATAGGAGTTATTGCTGATTGTTTTCCGGAATGCAATGAGTAAAGCTGACCTTATCCGGGCGGCGGCGAAGCTGTTCGGTAAACCGGCAGGAATAGGCGATGTACAGCAGATAGATGTAGGGCATTCCCAGGTTGGTCTCCAGCAGGGAGTTGATGGCCAGCGTGGCCAGCTTCTGCTCCAGGGATGAAAAGCCGGCGCTGCGGATACCGCCCAGGAGAAGCCCTGCCTCCCAGCCGAACTGTACCAGAATTCCTATAGCCAGGAGCCAGGGAATGCGGATGCGTTTTCCTGGCTCTTTCTGCCGGAGATTGTAGACCACCAGAATCAGGTAGCCCGCAAACAACAGCAGGGCCATATAGCCGTGATATGCCCCGGTGGTGCGCTGGATGACAATGGGAGTTTGGCCTGCTCCGAAGGTTTGGGTCAACAATGGACAGCAGAACCACCACAGCAGGATCAGCAGGGACCATTCGAAGAGATGCTGATCCTTTGAGATCCAGAGCCAGATCCAGGCGAAATTGGTGAAGCCGTAACTCATGGACATCCACAGCAGCACCCAGAACAGACTGTGTCCTTGGGAGATGGAGCGGGCGTGGCAGAGCAGGTGAAAGATCCCGTAATCCACCAGCATGTACACCAGACCGAATGTCAGACCCACCAGCACTGTCATGTATTTTCTATTGTAGAGCAACAGTCCCGCCAACAGTACCAGAAAGCCTATATCCAGCCAGATGTACAGGGGCAGGAACTGCCTGCGGGCAATGATTTCCGTGATTGCGTTTTCCATCATTTGATTCGTTTCCTCTTTTCTGCCTGCCCCGACGGAGTGTCCGGGCAGAATATCTGACGATTTTGCGTTTCCATCCAGAGAGTATAGCAGATTTTTTTCCCGGTGACAATCATTTTAACATTGAAATGACGGTGGAACTGTGATAATATGGAACTATGTGAATGGACAGGAGGATGAAACTGCTATGTCCAATAGGAACAGACAATATGTGGCGGCAGGGATTTTTGTGCTGATATTTGGGGGCTTACTGGCGCTGGCCACCGTTTATGACTTACCGGTGAGTTTTCTTCTGGCGGAACCGGGCCTGGTTCCCGGCAGGTATTTTTCCACCAGTTTTCTCTGCAATCTGGTGGAGGTGGCGGCTATGGCGCCGATCTGGGGATTTGCCACATTTGCGGCTTGTGTGCTGGTAGTTTATCTGCATCACAGGGGAGGGGCGGCGCGGCTGCTGGAATTGCCTTTTTTGGGTCTTTCCGTTTTTGCGGGCAGTTCTTTTCTGCGGGATATGATGAAATATCTATTCCAGATTCTGGGCAAAGAGCAGGTGATGAAGCAGTTGTGGTTCAATGTGTTAATGGCGGCTTTCGGCCTGTTGGTGACGATGCTGATTCTGATGTTTTCAGGGAGATGGATCCAGGAGCATATGAGGCAGATGCTGCCCTTTGCCCTGGCTGTTATCTGTTCCTGTTGCTGCTTCCTGTTCGTGGAACTGATTAAGAATCCCATGGGAAGGATGCGCTTCAGGGCCATGCACTTTGTGGGGGATTTCTCTTATTATACCCCCTGGTATCAGGTGAGCAGCGCGAGGGAGCAGCTGGGGAGCCTGGGACTTGACCGGGATTACTTCAAGTCCTTTCCCTCCGGACATACCTTTTCGGGCTCCATGGCCTATCTGGTGCTTCTGCTGCCGGATTTGTTTGAGAATCTGCAAATCAGGAAATGGAAAGTTCTCTCCTATGTGGTCCCTGTTTGTTACACGGGTTTTGTGGCCTTCTTCCGCATAGCGGCCGGCGCTCACTTCTTCAGCGATGTGTTGGTGGGAGGGACTATGGGGTTTGTGGCAGTACAATTCTTTCGGTGGCTTTTCCTACACCGGCTGAAGGGGCGGTTTGAACGGTAACATTCAATTTATAGAAGAAAATATATGATTTTAAGGATATTAGAGCTATACATATCTTTTTAGAAAGAAAAAATCTTATAAAGGGGATACAAAGGGCTAATAATAATGACGGGGTTGATAAATTTAATGGAAGAAACGGTACTGAATAAGATTGACCAGTTGCTGCCTGGTACAAATTACTGCAAGTGTGAACATTGCCGGATGGATATGGCTGCTTATGCCCTGAACCGGCTCCCGGCGCAATATGTGCAGTCCGTGAAGGGAAAGGTGCTGTATCGGTTCGCGTCGAACCAGGTGCAGAGGGATATCGAAGTCACAGTGGCCGTGACTAAGGCCATCGAGGTAGTGGGACAATCACCCCATAAGAACATGAAAAACATGGAGCAGAGCAGTGCGCTTACATAGACCTGCGTGGTTTTTAGTTCTTTGGCCTGCAATATGCGGAAAACAGTAAAGCGCCGGATGCGGGAATGTCTGGCGCCTTTGTTTGCAATTTCCGGGACGGTACGATATAATATGCTTCTATAAGGTATATGGTATTGCTGCCGGAGCGGCATCGGCAGTTTTATCGGTGAAAAAGTGTATGGGAGACAGGGAAATATGGAAAAAACTATGCGCATGACTTCCGCGGAGGCGGCAAAGCTGCTGCGGAAGCTACAGGAGGAACTGGACAATGTGCTGCTGATGGAGGAGCAGAGCAGAGAGTTCTCAGCCGCTCTGGGTGAGGATGTGGAATCCGTGCGGCCCGCTTACGATTATGGGGAGGTACAGCGGCAGATCCAGGGGTTGGAGGAACAGATCCGCCGGGTTAAACATTCCATCAGCGCCTTCAATCTGGTCCAGGAGGTGCCGGGCTTTGAAGGTATGACCATAGACCAGATGCTGGTGTATATCCCTCAGCTCAGCCGCCGCAAGGCCAAGCTGGCGCTGATGCAGCAGCGCCTGCCCAAGCAGCGGGAGCGGGCGGGCTATGGCGGAGGAAGCCAGATCATAGACTACAGCTATGCCAATTATGACATGGAGACGGTGCGGGCGGATTACGAGAAAGCGGCGGAGGAGTTGTCCCGGGCCCAGACGGCGCTGGATCTGGTCAATACAACAGCACAGCTTGAAATTATTTTGTAGCCAGGACATTTCCGGCCGCTGAACTCCTTTTGGGGTCTCTTTAAAGGATATGTTATGGTATAAGGTCAAGGTCATCCGTTATTGTTTGTTATTTTTTATATGTGAAAGTTTATGGTTGGGATGAGCATGAATATTACGCAGGGCGGCGAAAACCTGTGGCGGGCGCCTGAAGAGGGCGTCAGCCGCGCGGCTGAGGTATTCGGTTACAGGCTGCAGGAAGGGCTGCTGTGGAAAGGAGGAAACTCCTGGAAGCGGCAGCCTTTTTTGTGTGGCAACATACCCGGTGAAAACGGCAGCTTACCTTTGGGGCTCTTGTGTGTGACAGAAGATTTGGTGTAATATATACCGTGATGACGGAGGAGGTGGAATATTGCGGGTCAGAATCGAGATTGAGGACGGACGGGAAGAGGTGGACATCACTGTCAGATGCGGGGAGAAAACCGCCTATATAGACAGGCTGGTGGCGGCCATGTATATGGTTGACCAGCAGATCATGGTGTCCCGAAAAGGGGAGGTGCTGCCGCTGGATCTGGGGAAGGTCCTGTACATGGAGTCGGTGGATGGCAGGTGCTTTGTTTATACCCGGGGCGAAGTCTATGAGACCGGGAACAGGTTGTATGAACTGGAGCAGCAGCTGGGACAATACCTGTTTGCCCGGATCAATAAGGCATCCATCGTCAATCTGAAAAAAATTCAGTCCATTCGGACTTACGTGAACAGGCGGCTGCTGCTTACCATGGAAAACGGGGAGCAGCTTATAGCCTCCCGGCAGTATGCGGAAAATATCAAAGGGCTGTTGGGAATATACGGAAAGGGGCGGTAATGGAAGAGAGAAAACATTTATTGACATATGTGGAGCAGGCTTTTATGGTCTTTGGAATCAGTATTTTCGCGCTTTCAGCCATTTGCGCCGTGGTGGGGGAGGAGGCCCGGGAGATTTCCACCATGTTTGCGCTGGGGTCGGAGGGCATTCCCCTGAGCACCATGGGGCAGTATCTGCTGTCTGCCGTGGGTATCACGGCACTGCGCTTTGTGTTTTTTACGGACGTACTGATCAGAAGATGGACATTGACAGCCAGGACAGTGGGCATGCTGGGAACTGTTACCGTGCTCACCGGAGGGATGGCTTATCTGTTTGGCTGGTTTCCGGTGGATGATCCTGTATGCTGGGTGGCCTTTCTGATCAGTTTTGGGGTCTGCTTCGTAACCGCCGCCGCCTTTTCCAATAAGAGGGAACAGGCGGAGAACCGTCAGCTGGAAACGGCGCTGCGGCGGATGAAAGAAGAGTAAGGACGCGAAAAAGGTTAATCGGAAAAAGAGAAGAAAAGGAGGTCAGTATGGGAACATTGATACAGGCGGAACATATCACCCATTCCTTTGGGGACAAAATAGTATTAGAAGATATTTCTTTCTCGGTGGAACAGGGGGAGGTGATCGGTCTCCTGGGACCCTCCGGCGCGGGAAAGACAACTCTGGTAAATATCCTCACAGGGCAGCTTGAAGCCAGCGGGGGGGATGTCAGGATCCTGGGAGACGGCGGCAACGGCAGCCGGGAGCCGGGAGCCCGGGGGAAAAATCTTGTGACCGGCGTTATGATGGACAGTTTCGGGCTGTATGAGAGGTTGTCGGTGTGGGACAATCTACGAATCTTCGCGGATATCTACCGGGCGCCGGTGTCCAGGATTGAGAAACTGCTGGACCGGACGCAGCTGCGTCCGGCCAGGAACAAGACGGTGAGCAAGCTGTCCAAGGGCATGAGGGGGCGGGTGAATCTGTGCCGGGCGCTTTTGAAGGAGGCGGATATTCTGTATCTGGATGAACCCACCTCGGGCCTGGATCCATCCACCATATGGAAGATTCACCAGTTGATCGGGGAGGAGAAACAGTCCGGAACCACGGTGTTCCTGACTACTCATAACATGCATGAGGCGCAGGCCCTGTGCGACAGGATCCTGCTCCTGCATGAGGGAAAAATCGTGGAATCGGGAGCGCCCGAGGACATCTGCACCCGGCATGACTCCCGGCGGGAGATTGAGGTGACGCTGCGGGACGGGGAGCGGCACAGGATTCCCAATGCCAGAGAGAGCGAGGGAGTCCTGAGCGGATGGATACGGGAGGAGAAGTTGCGGTCCATACATTCTTCCGAGCCGGACCTGGAAAAAGTTTTTTTAGATATCACGGGAAGGAGGCTAAGTGACTGATGAGAAACATTGTGACCATATTTCGAAAACAATTAAAGGAGACATTGCGTAACAAGGAGGTACTGATTCAGTTCCTTATGTTCCCGCTGCTGGCCGTGTTTATGACCCAATCCATTCGGATCGAGGGGATGCCGCCCAACTTTTTTGTCCAGCTTTTCGCCACCATGTATGTGGGCATGGCGCCATTGGTCAGCATGGAAGCCATTCTCTCCGAAGAGAAGGAGAAGAATACTCTGCGGGTGCTGTTGATGGCCGATGTGACGCCCTGGCACTACCTGGCGGGTGTGGGTGGGTATGTGTTCCTCTTCTGTATGCTGGGGGCGGGGGTATTCTGCCTGCTGGGGGGCTACGGGACTGGACAGAGCCTGCAGTTTCTGACCATTCTGGGGGCGGGGATACTGGTCTCCATGCTGCTGGGGGCGGCCATCGGCGCCGGGAGCAGCAGCCAGATGGCCGCAAACTCAGTGGGCGTTCCGGTGATGCTGCTCTTTTCCTTTCTGCCCATGCTGTCTGTGTTCAATACCACTGTTGCCCGGGTGGCAAAATTCACCTACACAGAGCAGATCCGGCTATTGTTGGTATCCCTGGGAGAGGGGGCGGGGGCAGGTATCCGGGAGGGGGTTCTGGTCATAGGGGGCAATCTGCTCCTGTTTGGCAGCCTCTTCGGGTGGCAGTATCGTCGCTGCCTGGGGGGGAACAAATGGCTGCCCCAAAAGGGGTGAGCATAGAATTCCTATATATATAAAGGGTGTACAAAGGAAGGGATTTGATTTATAATGAATAGCGGATATCGGGGAAATTTTCCCAAAGCTGTGATATCCGGGGGATGAAATGGCACAGTTTGTAATCATTGGGCAGGTTGTGGGAATAGTGGTTATACTGGTGGCTTTGAGGCTGCTGGTCTCCGGGGGTGGTTCCCGGGAGCATGTGCTCATGGGATATTTCCTGGGGGGCTCGCTGATACAGAATGTGGGGTATCTGCTGGAATTGACGGCTCCCACCAAAGAGGTGGCGGTTATGGCGCTGCGGGTGGAGAACCTGGGCTCGGTGTTCGTGCCCCTTTGTTACTGTATTTTTATCTTTGGATATTGCTTTGAAAAAGTGCCCAGGCTGCCCTTGAAGCTGCTGGCCATGCTGGACTTTCTGATCCTGCCGTTGATGTTCTGGTCCGACAGGCATACGCTGGTGTACCGGCGCATGGACTGGCTGGAGACCTCCTATGGACAGCACTATCTGAGTTTGGAATACGGGCCGTTATATCTGCCGGTGATGGCCGTACGCGTCTTTATTCCCTATGCCCTCACCATCTATGCGCTGACCCACACCGCGTTTGTCCGCACCAGCCGCAGAGAGAGGAGGCAGTGTCTGTCCTTTCTTCTGATTTCCGTCCTGCCGTTGGTGGCGCTGGTGGTCTATATGGCGAAGCTGACCAATGTGTACGATCTGACCCCCATGGTGCTGGGGCTGGCGTTGTCTCTGGTGGTGATCCTGGTGTGGAGCAGAAGAAATTATGATTTCCATAGGCTGGCTGCCGACGCGGTGCTGGACGGCATTAGTGAAGGGGTGATTGCCCTGGACGCACGCAGGCGTCTGGTCAGCTATAATCAGGCGGCGGCGGATATCTTCCCGTGGCTCAGGGGACGCAGGCCCGGGGAGAGCATGGAAGATGTGGAGGAGCTGCTGGAGGAGGATGCGCCGAGGCAGTTCAGCATGGGGGAACGTTTTTATGAGAGCCATGCTAGAAGCATCGTGGACAGCAACGGGATCCTTCAGGGGTACGCGCTGCTGGTGCTGGATATGACGGACACCCACGACTACATAGGACAGATAACCCGGATGCAGGCCCAGGCGGAGGCGGCCAACGAGGCCAAGAGCGCGTTTCTGGCCAACATGTCCCATGAGATTCGAACGCCCATGAACGCCATCGTGGGTTTGAGCGAGATCATCATGGAGGAGAGCAGGGGGACGGGTGTCTATACCAACGCCCGGGATGTGCGTTCCGCAGCCCGGGATCTGCTGGCCATCATCAACGATATTTTGGATTTGTCCAAGGTGGAGTCCGGCAGGATGGAACTGGATCAGACGGATTATGACATCAAAGCCGTGGTGGATGAGGTGGTGGGGCTGATGGATTTGGCCGCGTCCCGGCGCGGCCTTCTTTTGCTGTGCGAATATGACAGGACAATTCCCTGCCGGTACAACGGGGACCGGGGGAAGATCAAGCAGATTCTGATTAATTTGTTGAACAATGCCGTGAAATTCACCCAGGAAGGTCATGTGAAAATATCTGTGGGAGGCAGGCCAGGGCAGGGTGAGGAGCAGGAGTTGCTGATTTTTCAGGTAGAGGACACGGGCTGCGGCATCCGGGAGGAGGACCGTCAAAGGATTTTTGACAATTTTACCCAGGTGGACGCCAGGCGCAACCGAAGCGTGGAAGGCACGGGGCTGGGGCTGTCCATCACCAGGTATATGGTGGAACTCATGGGCGGGACGATCGGACTGGAGAGCGTCTACAATCAGGGGACTACCTTCACAGTGACCATTCCCCAGAGGGTGGTGGATTCAAGGACTCTGACGGAAGTGCCGGACGTCCCCGCCAGGGACGAAGAGGCGGCGGAGCTCTTCACCACAGAGGGATACAGGGTCCTGGTGGTGGACGACAACCGGGTCAATCTGAAAGTGGCAAAGGAATTCCTGAAAGGCTATGGGTTTGAACTGGAGGAGGCGGAGAGCGGTCAGGAGGCTATAGATCTGGTAAGGCAGAATCGGTATGATATCATTTTTATGGATCATATGATGCCGGAGATGGACGGAATCGAGACGGTGGAAGTCATCCGCAGGGACTGTGGAGAGAACGGGAGGGAACCGGTGATTATCGCCCTGACAGCCAACGCCATGGAGGGAGTGGGGGAGCGGTTTCTAAGCTGTGGCTTCCAGGATTTCCTGACAAAACCCATGGACAGGGCGCTGCTAAACGAGGCCCTGATGCGGTGGATTCCGGAGAATCGCCGGAAAAAGCAGCAAAGGTCCCAGGCGCTGCAGGGTATGAGTCCGGAGACCGTCTATATCAAGGGGATTGACTTGGATGCCGCCATGCGTTATCATTTAGGAAGTGCGGTGGACTTCAGGGAACTTTTGGAGCTGTATTGTATAGAGGGCAGGCGCAAGACAGGACTGCTGCGGGAGCTTTTTGAGCGGAAAGATTACGGGCGGTACGCAATCGAGGTGCATGGCCTGAAAAGCGCTTCGGCCAACATCGGCGCCACAAAGCTGGCCCAGATGGCGCAGGCCCATGAAGAGGCAGCTAACCGGGGAGACGAGGAGTTCATCGGGGAAGGATTTCCGCTGCTGTTATCCTCCTATGAAAAGCAGATTGAAAGCATACAGGCCTTTTTGGATCGGCGGCAGGGGGAGGAGGCGCGCCGCCTTGACGCCATTGATGCCCGGGAGTTGTCCCGGGGGATCAGAGACGCGCTGGAACTGCTGGAGGACTTTCATTCCCGGGAATGTGCCGGGAAGGTGGAGGAACTGCTGGGACATTGCCTGGACCCGGAGATAGAGTCCGGGCTAAGGGAGGTTCGGGAGCAATTAAAACTCTATGAGGACGATGCGGCGGAGGAACTGCTGCGGCAGCTTGCGGCAGGGTTCCAGGAAGAAAAAGCGGAGGAAGGGGAGTCATAAGAGATGGGAGAGAGGAAGAAAGTTTTAGTGGTTGACGATGTGGCCATCAGCCTCTCTGTGACGGAGCAGGCGCTGCGGGAGCACTATGAGGTGATCACCGTCAATTCCGGCGACAGGGCTTTGCGGTATATGAAGAAAGACAGGCCGGATCTGATTCTATTGGATATCCGGATGGATCAGATGGATGGGATCGAGACATTGAAGGCCATACGGAAATTGCCAAACGGGGCGAATATCCCCGTCATCATGCTCACCGCCCAGAGCGACAGGGCCACTGTGATAGAAACTGCGAAGCTGGGCATCTATGATTATATGCTCAAGCCCTTCGCACCCCAGGAACTGTTAAGTCGGGTGCGGGGGGTGCTGGAGCCTGATAAGGAGGCAGCCGCGGCTCTGGTGGCGGCAGCTGCGGCGGATTTGCCGCCGACGTCCATGGCTCCGGCTAAGACGGCGCCTGCGGCCGGGGATTAAGAACATTCCGGCTGACTCGGTTCGGCGGAATGTATGGAATCATTTCCTGCAGGGAACGGTGTGACAATGGTTTCGGAAAGGAATCTGGCGGCGGTAAGCCGGAAGAAGGTGCGATTTATATGAAAAAGGGACTGGTGCTGGAGGGCGGCGCCATGCGGGGGGTGTACACGGCAGGGGTGCTGGACGTGCTGATGGAGAAAGGCATAGAGGCGGACGGCGTGGTGGGCGTGTCCGCCGGAGCGGTGTTCGGCTGCAACTATATTTCCCGCCAGATCGGGCGCACCATCCGTTATAATGTCAGATATTGCAGGGATCCCCGGTACGGGGATTTCAGATCCCTGCTTCGGAGCGGGGATATCTATGAGGAGAAATTCTGCTATCACGAACTGCCTGAGAAGCTGGATCCATTTGACTGGGAGACCTATCGGAAGAGGGAAATTCCCTTCTATGTGACCTGCACCGATGTGGATACGGGGCGGGCGGTATATCACAGATGTACCGGGGGGAAGGAGGACTTGCGATGGATGCAGGCCTCAGCTTCCATGCCCTTTGTGTCCCGGGTGGTGGAAATCGGCGGGCGGCGGCTCCTGGATGGGGGCATATCCGACTCCATTCCGGTGGACTGGTTTCGGAGTATGGGCTATGAGAAGAACCTGGTGGTGCTGACCCGGCCGAAGGGGTATCGGAAAAAGCCTCCCAGAGGGCTGCATTTGTTGAAGCGAATGATCCGCCAACACCCGGCTTTGGCGCTGGCCATGAAAACCCGTCATATCCGCTACAACCAGACGCTGGATCGACTGTCTGCGCTGGAAAAATCCGGGATGGCACTGGTGCTGCGCCCCAGCAGGCTCATCCAGGTGTCCAAGCTGGAGCGCCGTCCCGAAAGGCTCATGGCGCTTTACAATCTGGGCAGGAGGGACGCGCTGGGGAGGCTGAAGGAGATCCGGGCATTTTTCTCCCAGTCAACGTAGCAGATGGCTATATTGGCGGTGCTGTCCGTCTGATTATAGAGGCACCGCGCACTGATCCGTGGGAGCGCCGGCAACGGGGCGAAGTCATATTGCAGGTGGGTCCTGGGGTATGCGGGAAAGAGGTTTGAATGCAATATCGCAAAGATAAATATGGTAATGACATTTCTGTTCTGGGTTATGGGTGCATGCGTTTTACTCAGACGGCGGGCAGGATTGATATGAAGAAGGCCGAGGAGGAAGTCATGACCGCCTTCCAGGGCGGTGTGAATTATTTTGACACGGCTTATATATACGGGGGCAGCGAGGCGGCTCTGGGAGAAATCCTGGAGCGCAACGGAATCCGGGACAGGGTGTATATTGCTACCAAACTGCCCCATTATTTGATCCGGAATGGTGAAAGTCTGGACAGATATTTCCAGGAGCAGTGCAGGAGGCTGCGGACGGACCATATTGATTACTATCTGATGCATATGCTTACGGATGTACAGACCTGGGAGCGGTTGAAGGATCTGGGGATACTGGAATGGCTCAGAGAGAAGCAGGAGAGCGGCGCCATCTGCCAGGTGGGTTTCTCCTATCACGGCAATGCGGACATGTTTTGTCAGCTGGTGGATGCCTACGACTGGGATTTCTGCCAGATTCAGTACAACTATATGGATGAGAACAGCCAGGCGGGACAGCGCGGACTGCGGTACGCGCATCAGAAGGGAATGCCCGTGATTATCATGGAACCCTTGCGGGGCGGGAAGCTGGTAACCCGGCTGCCGGATGCGGCCAGGAAAATTTTTTCCGATTACAGTATGTCCCACCCGGCAGCCAGGGAGTCCGGAAGGGAGGGGGGCTCCATGGAGCGCACGCCGGCCCAGTGGGCGCTGAAATGGCTTTGGAACCAGCCGGAGGTGACCTGTGTGCTGTCGGGGATGAATTCTGTGGAAATGGTGAAGGAGAATCTTCACACGGCGGCGAATACCCGGGTGGGCGAGTTGACGGAGGCGGACCAGGCCATGCTGCAGCAGGTGGTAAAAGCCATCAACGCCCGGATGAAGGTGGGCTGTACCGGCTGCGGTTATTGTATGCCCTGTCCCAGGGGAGTGGATATCCCCGGATCCTTTGCTGCCTACAACCGGCGTTACAGCGAGGGATGGGTGGCGGCCATGAAAGACTATTTCATGTGTACTGCTATTCGGAAAGATTCTTCCGGGGCTTCCAACTGTGTGGAGTGCGGCAAGTGTGAGCGCCATTGTCCCCAGCACATTTCGATCCGGCAGGAACTGAAGGGGGTGAAAAAGTCCCTGGAGAATCCCGTGTACCGGATGGCCCGGTGGATCGTGAAAAAAATGAAAGCATATTAAGCCTGCGGAACGAATAGAGATGCGGCGGCGTCAGTGAAATGACGTCGCCGCTTTTTTATCCCTGGATTCGATGTCTGATTTCTTCGAAAGAGACCGGGGCATAACCGGTGCGCTCCACGGAGACGCAGTAATGCTGGCTGCTGAAAGTCCTGTAGAGAGGAGAAGCATGCACATGGCCGAAGAGATTGGCATAGGGCATGTTTTCGCAGACATACAGAGGCTGGTGAGAGAGAATCCAAAAATCTTCCAGGATCACGGGCAGATCATAGACTTCGGCAAATCCCATATCCCGGTAAGCCTGACTGCTCAATGTGTCGTGATTGCCTTTTACCAGATACTTTTCTCCGTTCAGAAGGGCGGGGGAGAAAATGCCCCAATCTCCCAGCACGTAGACAGTATCCTCCGGGGTTACGGTTTCGTTCCAGCGCCGCGCCAGTTCTTCATCCATGGCCTGGGCGCTTTCAAAAGGGCGGTTTTCATAGCGCAGAATCCGCTGATCTCCAAAATGTGTATCCGCGATAAAAAAGATCATGGCATTTCCTCCCAAGTTAGCTGTCCCTTATAGTATATCCTTTTTCGGCTTTGGGATCAACCGAAGTTTCAAAGATTGAGCCAGGACTTATTGAAAAAAAGGTTGCAATTATTCTCAAATTGAGTATAATATAATCAGCAAGAGAAAATCTCAAAATGAGAATTACCTGGAGGAAAGAGATGAATGGGAAAAACGCACAGGGGATTACGGAGCAGGAATATCTGGGGCGGTACGATCCCAAAAAGTATGAGCACCCGTCGGTCACGGTGGACGTCCTGATCTTCACGGTGGACAAAAGCCGGGAGGAGTATCATTTGGGGATTTTGCTGGCTCGAAGGGAAGATCATCCCTTTCTGGACAAATGGGCCCTTCCCGGCAGCTTTGTGGGAATGGGTGAATCCGTAGAACAGGCGGCGGCCAGGGAACTGGAGGAGACCACAGGGCTTCGGAGTCCCTATCTGGAGCAGTTGTATACTTGGGGGGAAGTGGAACGGGATCCCCGCACCCGAATTATCTCGGTGTCCTATCTTGCTTTAGTGCCCTGCGAAACACTGCCGCTGTGGTTTCCCGGGAGTTGTCTGCCCGGTCAGTCCGGGGAAAACTCCCGGAAATCCACGGAAGAAGGGAAGATCCGGGGAACCTGGTTCTGCGTCGGCATTCAGGGCGGAAGGCTCCGGCTCTGGAACCAGGAGGACGAACTGGAGGAAGCGGACCTGGCCTTTGACCATGGGGCCATGATCCGGCTGGCCCTGGAGCGCATGAAAAATAAGTTGTTCTACACGGACATCGCTTTTCGGCTGCTGCCGGACAAATTCACTTTTCCGGAGTTGCAGCGGCTCTATGAGGCCATTCTGGGAGAAAGTCTGCACGGTCCCAATTTCCGCAGAGATATGCAGAAATGGGTGGAGCGCACCGACGAGAAATCCAGGCCCCAGAAGGCGGGAAAACCGGCCTGGTACTACAGGCAGAAGGGGAAGTGAAGGAAAACTGGTAAAGGCGCAGCGAAAAACAATATGCTTCCAGAGGGGGCGCTGCCTGTCCGGACATCAAAAGGAGCCGGATCTGCATGGTCGGGACAGTGCACAGGAAGGAGCATGGAGAACTCAAATCAGGAGGAGCGTATGAAGTATCTTATCGTAGTGGACATGCAAAAGGATTTTGTGACTGGAGTGCTGGGCACCGAAGAGGCCCGGCAGATTCTGCCCGGGGTGGCGGCCAGGGTACAGGGCTTTGAGGGCCGGGTGATTTTTACCAGGGACACCCACGGGGACGATTACCTGGATACCCAGGAGGGCAGATATCTTCCTGTGCCCCACTGCATCCGGGGCAGCGAGGGCTGGGAGCTGGTGGAGGAACTGGAAGCGGTTCGGGTTGAAAAAAATCTGCCAGTGTATGATAAAGTCACCTTTGGCTGCCCCGAACTGGCCAGGGATCTGGTTCAGGCAAATGCCCGGGAACCCATTCAGTCCATAGAGCTCATAGGCGTGTGCACGGATATCTGTGTGGTGAGCAACGCTTTGACCATCAAGGCCCATCTCCCGGAGGTGCCCATGTATGTGGATCCGGCCTGCTGCGCGGGAGTGACGCCACAGGCACATCAGGCGGCGCTGGATACCATGCGGTCCTGCCAGATACAGATGAGGTAGGGAGCGACGGGGAAACAGGGAAATGCATGGCGTATAGGGCAAAAGCGTCCGGTAAATCAGCAGAGGGCTGCCCTGAGTCGGGAGGCTGCAGGGCAGCGAAAGGAGAGCATATGAAACAGTTTCACGAGAGAAATTTATCCATGGTGATGGATTTTTATGAAATGACCATGAGCAACGGCTATTTTCGAGATCAGGATAAGGATACAAAAGTAGCTTTTGACGTATTCTATAGAAAGAATCCGGACAACGGAGGCTTTTCCATTTTCTGCGGCCTGGAACAGATCGTGGAATATATTGAAAATCTGCATTTCGACCGGGAGGACATTGAATATCTGCGCGGACAGGGACTGTTTGGAGAGGAATTTCTGAAATATCTGGCGGACTTTCATTTTAAAGGGGATATGTACGCCTTCCCGGAGGGAACCATCATGTACCCCAATGAACCCATTATCACCGTGGTTGCGCCCCTGATTGATGCCCAGCTCATCGAGACAGCCATCCTCCTGGAGGTAAATCACCAGTCCCTGATCGCCACCAAGACCCGCCGGATCGTCCGGGCGGCGGACGGCAGGGCGGTGTCGGATTTCGGCGCCCGCAGGGCCCACAACATGGACGCTGCCGTTTATGGGGCCAGGGCGGCTTATATCGGTGGCGCGGTGGGCACGGCCACTGTGCTGGCGGGCAAAATGTTTGACATTCCCATCAGCGGAACCATGGCTCACAGCTGGGTCATGTACTACGGGGACGAATTTACGGCTTTCAAAAAATACGCGGAGAATTATCCGGATTCCACGGTACTGCTGGTGGACACCTATGATGTGTTAAAGAGCGGTGTTCCCAACGCCATCCGGGTGGCCAGAGAGGTACTGGCGCCCATGGGCAGGCGCCTGAAGGGAATCCGCATAGACAGCGGCGATCTGGCGTATCTGTCCAAGAAGGTGAGGAAGGCTCTGGATGCCGCGGGCCTGCAGGACTGTAAGATAGTGGTGTCCAACAGCCTGGATGAATTTACCATCACTTCGATTCTGGCCCAGGGCGGTCAAATCGACAGTTTCGGGGTGGGCGAGCGGCTGATTACCTCCAAGTCCGATCCCGTGTTCGGAGCCGTGTACAAGATTGCGGCGGTGGAGGAGAACGGAATCTTTGTACCCCGTATCAAGGTGTCGGAGAATGAGGAGAAGATCACGAATCCCGGCCTCAAAAAAGTGTACCGGGTCTATGACCGGGATCAGAAAGCCATAGCGGACCTGATTGCGCTGGCGAATGAAAAAGTGGATTTTGCGGAACCCTACCGCTATGTGGATCCCAGGAAACCCTGGAAGGTGCGCTATTTTGAAAATTGTACCGTCAAGTCTTTGCAGGTGCCCATTTTCCAGCAGGGCAGGCTGGTATACGATCTGCCCGGTGTGGCGGAGATCGCGGCGTATGTAAAACGGCAGCTGGCGGAGGAGATCTGGGAGGAGGAGCAGCGCTTCGAAAATCCCCATGCCCACTACCTGGATATGACCCCGGCCATGTACGAGGTGAAAATGTCTCTGCTCAGCGATTCTCGTGAAAATATGAATTGACGGCGTATCTGTGGAACTTCAGTTAGGAGGACTTTTATGGAATATGGATATATCAAGACGGCCACGGCCACCTTTGATATACAGGTGGGGTGTGTGACCGCCAACGTGGAGAAAATGAAGGGCCTGATGGGGCAGGCCAGGGAGCGGCAGGTGGAATTGCTGGTATTCCCGGAACTGTGTGTCACCGGATACAGCTGCGGCGATCTGTTTTTGACCCGGGGCCTTCTGACTCAGGCCCGGGAAGGTCTGAAGCGGCTGGCGGAGGCCACTGCGGGCAGCCACTGCCTGGTGGTGGCGGGAGCGCCGGTCTGCCATAACCAGAGACTGTACAACTGCGCTGTCTTTCTCCAGGACGGACAACTCAGAGGGATCGTGCCCAAGTCCTATATCCCCGGTTACAAGGAGTTTTATGAAAAACGCTGGTTTGCGTCCGGCAGGCAGATCCAGGCGGAGGAAGAGCAGGGCGTACCCTTCGGCACTCATGTGATGATGCAGCTTGGGGAGGACGTACAGGTAGCGGCGGAGATCTGTGAGGATCTCTGGGTATCCGACAGTCCCAGTATCAGGCATTGCCTGAACGGGGCGGATCTGGTGGTGAACCTGTCGGCCTCCAACGAGACTATATCTAAAAAAGCGTACCGGCAGGATCTGGTGAAAATGCAGTCTGCCAAATGCATGTGCGGCTATATTTATGCCTCTTCGGGAGAGGGAGAGAGTACCACGGACCTGGTTTTCTCAGGGCATTGTATGATTGCGGAGAACGGCAGCATCAAGGCGGAGAGCTACCAGGAGAGGGAGGGACTGCTGACGGCGCTGATTGATGTGCAGAAACTGCAGAATGACCGGGTGAAGATGAACAGTGAGAACGAGGCTGTGGACATGGAAGCCTATGTCCGGGTGCAGCTGAAAAGGGATGCCTTTGGCCATCTGCCCAAGCAGGTGGATCCCTGTCCTTTTGTTCCCGCGGACCACGAAAAGCGAATGGAACGCTGCAGGGAGGTTATGCGGCTACAGGCCACAGGTCTGTATGAGCGCCTGAAAAAAACAGGTCTGAAAAAAGCCGTTATCGGCATCTCCGGCGGCCTGGACAGCACTCTGGCGCTGCTGGTGACCCTGGAGGCATATCGGAAGCTGGGGCGTCCGGCCGGAGATATCATCGCCATCACCATGCCGGGCTTTGGCACCTCTGCCCACACCAGGGCCAATTCGGACCGGCTCATGGAACTCTGCGGCGTCACAGCCCGGGTTATCCCCATTGCGGAGGCCTGCAGGCAGCATATGCGGGATATCGGCCACCCGGAGGATGTATATGATGTGACCTATGAAAACATCCAGGCCAGGGAACGCACCCAGATTCTGATGGATGTGGCCAACCAGGAGGGGGGGCTGGTGGTGGGTACCGGGGATTTGTCCGAGGCAGCCCTTGGCTGGTGTACCTACAACGGCGACCATATGAGCATGTATGGCGTCAATGCTTCCATCCCCAAGACTCTGGTAAAATATCTGGTGTCGGCCTACGGGGAGATGCACCCGGAACTGGGAGAAGTGCTGACTGCCATCTGCGATACTGTGATCAGCCCGGAACTTTTGCCTCTGGGGGAGAACGGGCTGATCAGCCAATCCACCGAGGCTGCCATCGGCAAATACGATCTGCATGACTTCTTCCTGTATCATTTTATCCGCAACGGCTTTCAGCGGGAGAAAATCGAGGCCCTTGCCCGGATCGCGTTTCCCGGCGTCAGCCCGGATACCATAGAAAAGACAGGGGAGACTTTCTTCCGACGGTTCTTTTCCCAGCAGTTTAAGCGTTCCTGCATGCCCGACGGCCCTAAAGTGGGTTCGGTAAGCCTCTCCCCCCGGGGCGACTGGCGCATGCCCTCGGACGCTTCGGTGCTGGACTATTTATAAATTTACCACTTGCGCCGGAGCCTAAATTGGTGTATAGTGTTTCACGATTGGGGTTTGGAACAGACTGGTGTGCCAACATGTGGGTAAACTGGACCACGGGAAAGCAAGGAATAAGACTATGGCAAAAAATCTGGTGATTCTGGAGTCACCTGCCAAGGTGAAGACAGTGAAAAAAATATTGGGAAGCAATTACGAGGTGGCGGCCAGCGGCGGCCATGTGCGGGATCTGCCCAAGAGCAGCCTGGGGATCGACGTGGAACACGACTTTGAGCCAAAATACATCACCATCCGGGGGAAAGGGGACGTGCTGGCGGGCCTGCGCAAGGAAGTGAAAAAGGCCGACAAAATCTATCTGGCCACCGACCCTGACCGGGAGGGGGAGGCCATCTCCTGGCATCTGATGCACGCCCTGAAGCTGGAGGAAATGACGGACAAGAAGATCTACCGTATCACTTTCAACGAGATTACCAAGAGCGCGGTGAAGGAATCTCTGAAAAACGCAAGAGAGATTAATATGGACCTGGTGGACGCCCAGCAGGCCCGCCGGGCCCTGGATCGGATGGTGGGGTATCGGATCTCCCCGCTTCTGTGGGCGAAGGTAAAAAGGGGCCTCAGCGCGGGGCGGGTACAGTCTGTGGCGCTGCGTATTATCTGCGACCGGGAAGCGGAGATAGCTGCTTTCATCCCCGAGGAGTATTGGACCCTGGAAGCCGGCCTGAAGGCGGCGGGGGAGAAAAAGCCCCTGACCGCCAAGTATCACGGCCAGGGCGGCCATAAGGCGGAGATACACAGCAGGGAGGAGATGGATGCTCTGCTGCAGGATCTGGAGGGGGCTTCCTGGCAGGTCAAGGAAGTGAAAAAGGGGGAGCGGGTTAAGAAGGCTCCTCTGCCTTTTACCACCTCCACGCTGCAGCAGGAGGCCAGCAAGGTGCTGAACTTCTCCACCCAGAAAACCATGCGCCTGGCCCAGCAGCTATATGAGGGTGTGGAACTGAAGGGGGAGGGCACGGTGGGCCTGATCACCTACCTGCGTACAGACTCCACCCGGGTGTCTGAGGAGGCGGAGCGGATGGCCCGGGATTATATCGTGAAGCACCACGGCGAAAATTATGCCGCCCAGGCTGCGGCGGCCAAAAAGAGCGAGCAGAAGATCCAGGATGCCCATGAGGCCATCCGCCCCACGGACATCCAGCGGATCCCGGCGGCGGTGAAAGAGCAGCTTCCCAGGGATCTGCTGCGGCTGTATCAGCTGATCTGGAAGCGCTTCGTGGCCAGCCGCATGGCGGCCGCAGTGTATGAGACCATGTCCACCCATGTGGAAGCGGGGGGCCATGTGTTCACCATGGCGGCTTCCAACCGGGTATTTGATGGATATATGAGCATTTACACCCAGGAGGAGGACCAGGAGGAGAACAACCGCATGAGCCATGCGCTGGTTCCTGGCACCAGCCTCTCTCTGTTGGGATTGGAGCCGAAGCAGCATTTCACCCAGCCCCCCGCCCATTACACGGAGGCATCCCTGGTGAAGGCTCTGGAGGAACTGGGTATAGGCCGCCCCAGCACTTACGCTCCCACCATCACCACGATCATGGCCAGGCGCTATGTGGCGAAGGAGAACAAGAATCTCTATGTGACGGAACTGGGCGAGGTGGTTAATCAGATGATGGTGGAGGCTTTTCCCAGCATTGTGGATGTGCATTTCACCGCCAACATGGAAGCGCTGCTGGACGGGGTGGAGATGGGTACGGTAAAGTGGAAAACCATCATATCCAATTTCTATCCCGATCTGGATGAGGCTGTGAAAAAAGCGGAAATGGAACTGGAGAAAGTCACCATCGCCGATGAGGTCTCCGATGAGGTCTGTGAGCTTTGCGGCAGGCAGATGGTGATTAAATACGGTCCCCATGGCAGGTTCCTGGCCTGCCCTGGCTTTCCGGACTGCCGCAACACCAAGCCGTATTTTGAAAAAATCGGTGTGGAATGTCCCAGATGTGGCAAGGATCTGGTGATGAAAAAGACCCAGAAGGGCAGAAGGTATTTTGGCTGTGTGGGATATCCCGACTGTGATTTCATGGCCTGGCAGAAGCCATCGGCCCAAAAGTGCCCCAAATGTGGGGGGATTATGCTGGAAAAGGGCAATAAGCTGGTATGTGCAGACGGTGGGTGCGGCCATGTTATGGCTGCCAACAAAGAATAAAAGCTGTTAATGTCAGAATATTCTCAAAAAGAACGAAAATATTCATTGTAATCTGATTTCATATGTGCTAAAATGTTCGGGAAGGACAGTTTTGCGGACAGGGGATGGCAGATCCGCGGTTCCTGGACGGAGGAATGAGGATGAGCAGTGTACAGCTACTGGATAAAACCAGGAAAATAGGAAAGTTATTACACAATAACAATTCCAGCAAAGTAGTGTTCAGCGATATCTGCCGTGTGATGCGGGAGATACTGAATTCCAACGTGCTGGTGATCAGCCGCAAGGGCAAGGTTCTGGGCGTGGGTAAAAGCGACGGCGTGGATTCCCTGCCGGAACTGGTGGAGGAGAGCGTGGGGGGCTTTGTGGACGGCATGCTGAACGAGAGACTGTTGGGAGTCCTGTCCACCAAGGAGAATGTGAATCTGGAAACCCTGGGTTTTGAGGGCGGGGACATCCGCAGATTTCAGGCCATTATCTCCCCCATAGAGATAGCGGGGGAACGGCTGGGCACGCTGTTCATCTACAAATGCGGCGAGCAATATGATATTGATGATATCATTCTGTGCGAATATGGCACTACGGTGGTGGGGTTGGAGATGCTTCGCGCTGTCAGCGAGGAGAGCGCCGAGGAGAGCCGCAAGGTGGCTGTGGTAAAATCGGCCATAAGCACTCTGTCTTTCTCGGAGATGGAGGCCATCACCCATATTTTTGACGAACTGAACGGTATGGAGGGCATTCTGGTGGCCAGCAAGATCGCCGACAGAGTAGGGATTACCAGATCCGTGATTGTCAACGCCCTGCGGAAATTCGAGAGCGCCGGAGTCATAGAGTCCCGCTCTTCGGGCATGAAGGGGACTTATATCAAGGTGCTCAACGATGTGGTGTTTGATGAGATTGAAGAACTGAAAAGGCAGAATCAGAGAGGCTGACGGGAAAAAGGATTTGTTGCCGGTACAATGAATCCTTTTTCATTTTACAGCATTTTTTTCACGAAAAGTCTTGTGTTTTTTTGTAAATTACATATAATAGATTATATTGGTTTCTGCATGTGCAGATTTACATAACTGTATGGAAAATGGAGGATATTATGTTTCAATCCAACGTATTTGACTACATAAGCGTCCTGGATAAGGCGGCGGACGCGTCCTGGATGCGCCATGTGGCGCTGTCCAACAACAACGCTAATGTTACCACGCCGGGATACAAGCGTCAGGATGTGGCTTTTGAATCGGAGTTCCGCAAGGCTCTGGGCAGCTGCAGGCATGAGTCCATGGATGCCAAGGTGGCCAGGCTGAGAAAAACCACCGTCAAGCCAGTGGGCTATACGGATTATTCCACTTTGTCTTACAGGCTGGACGGCAACAATGTGGATCCGGATGCGGAACCTGTGATGCTGGCGGAGAATCGGCTCAAGTACCAGGGACTGCTGGCGGCCATCAATAACGAATTCCAGAATTTGCAGACTGTTCTTAAGTAGAAAAGTGAGGTAATATAATGAATATATTTTCTGCCTTTAATATTAACTCCTCTGGCATGACCGCCCAGAGATATCGTATGGACATCATCTCGGAGAATGTGGCCAACGCCCAGAGCACCCGGACGGAGGACGGCACTCCTTACAGACGTAAGGTGGTGGCTTTCGCGGAGAAGGGTGGCAGCGGTTCTTTTGTACATGCGCTGAACAGCGCTCTGGGATATCACGGCGCGGGCTTTTCCGGCAGCGGTGTGAAGATCACCGGCGTGTACGAAGATCATAAGACTGAGATGAAGATGGTGTATGATCCCTCTCATCCGGATGCCAATGAGGATGGTTATGTGACCATGCCCAATGTGAGTATCATAACAGAGATGACTAATATGATTGATGCCAGCAGGGCTTACGAAGCCAATTCCACGGCTTTCAATGCCAGCAAGGCCATGGTGCAGCAGGGGCTGCAGCTGGGGCAGTCCTGATACATTCAGGTCGGGCTCTTTTCCACATAGAGGTAATATTAGGATAAAGCAGAGCATAAGATAGGCTTTTGAAAGGAGCATTACATAATTATGGATTACGCAGCAGCAATCAACGGGATATCTTCCCTGGGCCTGGATCAGACCGCGGGCGCCAGGCTGAATACGCTGACGGGGGCCTTGACCAGGGAGGATAACAGGGTGGAAGGCACCATGTTTGACGCCTTCCTGAATTCGGCCATCGACAATCTGAAGACTACCAATGACTATCTGTCCACATCGGAAAATGAGAAAATCAAATTTATCCTGGGCGAGACGGAAAATGCCCACGACCTTTCCGTAGCCATGCAGAAAGCGTCCGAAGCGTTGCAGTATACCGTCATTTTTCGCGACAAACTTCTGGAAGCATATAACCAGATTATGCAGATGCAGATTTAAAGAGATTTAAAGATATTATATAAAATGGGACTGATTGGGAGTAGGTCACTACGTGATATACTCCCCAATGCATTGCGCATTTTTGAAAATATAATGCAGTCACAGAGGAGAAACTCATGTTAGACAGGCTGAAAGATATTCGGGCCAAGGTGCTTGAATGGTGGAATAAGTTTACATCCAAACAGAAAACGATCATTATAGCCATCGCGGCCATCGTGATCTTTGCTTTTGCAATCCTGATATATGTGTTTTCCAGACCACAGTACACCCGCCTTATGAACTGCGAGACGGCTACCCAGGCTTCTTCGGCCATGGATACGCTGGAGGCGGCGGGCATCGACTGCAAGCTGACCAACGACGGCCTGCATATCGACGTAAATGTGAATCAGATATCGGATGCTAACCGGGCGTTGGGCGCTGCAGGCCTGACTTCCACCGATCCCAACATCAAGGATGTGACAGGGGCCGGCATGTCAGCTACAGAGTCTGATAAGCAGAAGCTGTTTTCGGACTTCAAGCGGCAGGAACTGGAACAGGTCTTTAAGAGTTATGACGCGGTCAGGGACTGCAAGGTGCGGCTTCAGCTGGCGAAGGACGATGGCACGCTGATCTCCAGAGAACAGGAGTCCTTTGTCTACATATGCCTGGAGCTGGACGGCACGTTCACTTCGGACAATGCGGCTACCATGGCCAGGGCGGCCGCCACTTCGGTGGGCAACCCCACTACCTCCAATATATTTATCAGCGACACGGCGGGCAACACCCTGTTTTCCGGGGATGAGGACTATACGCTCACTGGATCCACCATCAGCCAGATCGAGGCTCAGAACGCGGCGGAGAGTTATATCCGATCCAAGGTGAAGCAGGCGCTGCTCAGCACAGGTATTTTTGACGCCATGGACGTGGCGGCTTTCCTGAAATTCGATTACTCCGAATACGAGCAGACGAAGCATAATTACGAGGCTCAGGAGGGTCGGGAAGAGGGACTGATCGGCCACCAGAGCATCTCCGAGAGCGAGAGCAGCGGCGGTACCGCCAGTATACCTGGCACAGACTCCAACGATGAGGACGGATACATGCTGAACCTTAACGGGGAGACTTCTTCCAGTACCAGTGACAAGGATACGGATTATGTGCTGGACGAGAGCATCATGAAGATTATCACCCCGGCGGGAATCATCGACTATGACAGTTCTTCCCTGACGGTGACGGCCCGCAGCTTCAATGTGGTGCATGAGGAAATCATAGAGAGCCAGGGGCTTCTGGACGTGATGTCCTGGGAAGAGTACAAGGCCAACAACAGCACTTCCACCAGGATGGAGGTGGATGATGATTTCTATGACGCAGTGGCCAGGGCCACCGGCATCTCCAGGGATAAAATATCCATTATCGCCTACCGGGAGAACCTGTTCTTTGACAAGGAAGGCATGAACCTTAACTGGACCGATATCCTGAGCATCGCCATGATCGTGATTATTCTGGCGCTGTTGGCCTTTGTGATCCTGAGGAGCATGGTCTCCAGAAGAGATGGGGATCAGGAGGAGGAACTGTCTGTGGAGAATCTGCTGCAGTCCACCCCCGAGAGCGAACTGGAAGATATCGAGGTGGAGAGCAAATCCGAGACGCGCAAGCTGATCGAGCGGTTTGTAGACGAGAATCCGGAGGCGGTGGCGAATCTGCTGCGCAACTGGTTGAATGAAGATTGGGGGTAAGGTCATGGCAAAAAACGATGGCATATCCGGCCTGCAAAAGGCCGCGATCCTTTTAATCGTGCTGGGGCCGGAACGCTCGGCCAACATATTTAAGCATTTGAAGGAAGAGGAGATAGAGGAACTCACGCTGGAGATCGCCAACACCCGCAGCGTGACGCCCCAGGTGAAGGAGGATATACTGAACGAGTTCTACGAGGTCTGTCTGGCTCAGCAGTATATTGCGGAGGGCGGCATCACCTACGCAAAGGAACTTTTGGAGAAGGCGCTGGGCAACGAGAAGGCCATGGATGTGATCGGAAAGCTGACCGCCTCCCTTCAGGTCAAACCTTTCGAGTTTGTTCGCAAGACGGATGCTTCGCAGCTGCTTAACTTTATTCAGGATGAGCATCCCCAGACCATCGCGCTGATCTTGTCATATCTGGCTCCGGGGCAGTCCGCCATGATCATTTCGGCGCTGCCGCCGGAGAAGCAGGCGGATGTGGCGAAACGTATCGCGGTGATGGACCGCACCAGCCCGGACGTGATCAAGGAGGTGGAGAAAGTGCTGGAATCCAAACTCTCCAATCTGGTCAACCAGGATTACACCATCATCGGCGGCGTGGATGCGGTGGTGGAAATCCTCAATACCGTGGATCGGGGCACAGAGAAGCATATCATGGAGACCCTGGAGATCGAAGAACCCGAACTGGCAGACGAGATCCGCAAGAAGATGTTTGTGTTCGAGGATATCCTGCTTCTGGACGACAGAGCCATACAGCAGGTGCTGCGTAACGTGGACAACAACGATCTGGCTATTGCGCTTAAGAATGCTAACGAGCAGGTACAGAGCGCAATCTTTGACAATATGTCCAAACGTCTGGCCGTGATGATCAAAGAGGACATGGAATTCATGGGCCCCGTGCGTATGAAGGATGTGGAAGAAGCCCAGCAGAAAATAGTAAATATCATCCGCAAGCTGGAGGATTCGGGAGAAATCATTATCTCCAGAGGTGGAGGTGACGAGATCGTTGTATAACAATTTACTTAAGCAGGGATATGGTTTTTTCTTAAATGGAACAGAGGAAAAAAGAGTTATAGATACCAACGAATTGGCAGCCCGGCGCCTGGAGGAACTGCGGGAGGCCCTACGCAGGCAGGCTGCAGGCATGTCCCAGGAAGATGGAGAATTTTCGGAAGGTTTTGTGCAGGGGATTGATGCGGTGGACGTCTCGGGACTGCTGGATTCGGCGGAGGGAAGCGGCGCTGTAATCAAAGCAGACACGGCTCAGGAGAAGGCTCAGAGCATCCTGGAGGACGCCAATGCCAGGGCCCAGGAAATCCTGGAAGATGCCAGGGCTCAGGCGGAGCAGATTGTGCAGGATGCCCAGGGGCAGGCTCAGGATCTCAAGAGGGCTGCCGCTGAGGAGGGCCGGATGAGCGGCTACCGGGAAGGCCGGGAAAAGGCTGAGGCCGAGGCCGAGGGTCTGCGGCAGCAGCTGAATGCCAAAGAGAAGCAGCTGGAGGCGGATTACAGGGACGCCCTGGAACGGATGGAACCTCAGCTGGTGGAAGCCATAACCGGTGTCTATGAGCATATTTTCCAGGTAGAACTGAGTTCTTATCGGGATATTCTGGTACATCTGATTGCTTCCACTCTGCGTAAGGCAGAGGGCAGCAAGGATTTTCTGGTACATGTGTCCAGGGAAGATTATTCCTATGTGAGCATGCAGAAAAAACAGCTGCAGGCAGTACTCCCGGGAAGCGGAGTCACGCTGGAAATCATTGAGGATATGACGATAGAGAAGGACGCGTGCATGATTGAGACAGAGGGCGGCATATTTGACTGCGGGCTGGGTACCCAGCTCTCTCTGCTGCGCCAGAAGCTGATGCTGCTGTCCTATGAGGGCTGACAAAAGGCCCTTAATCCCTGCCGAATCGTCTGAAAAGAGGCAGGGGGATATGCAGGCGGAAATGAGAGTGGAAATAATTGACGACGACAATGCATGACTTAGAGAAATATATTGAAGTTGCCGGGGAGACATTTTTCAGGAAACTGGGCAAGGTGGTCAATGTGGTGGGACTCACCATCGAGTCCGTAGGCCCGGATGCCCGGCTGGGCGATGTGTGCAGGATCATCCCCGACACGGCGGAGGCGGAACCTGTCATGGCCGAGGTGGTGGGCTTTCGGGACAGGCGGACGCTGTTGATGCCGCTGGATCAGGTGGAGGGAATCCGCCTGGGCTGTTCGGTGGAGAACACCGGCTATCCCCTGACTGTCACGGTGAGTGAGGAACTGCTGGGCAAGACTCTGAACGGTCTGGGGCAGCCAGTGGACGGCATCCCTGTCAGAGGGGGCAGTTATCCCGTGGAAGCGCCTCCTCCGGATCCTCTGCGGAGGGAGATTATCGACACTGTGCTGCCTCTGGGAGTGCGGGCAGTGGACGGTATCATGACCGTGGGAAAGGGACAGAGAATCGGCATATTCGCGGGCTCCGGCGTGGGAAAATCCACGCTGATGGGCATGTTTGCCCGCAATACCAAGGCGGATATTAACGTTATCGCCCTGATCGGCGAGCGGGGCCGTGAGGTGCGGGAATTTATAGAACGAGATCTGGGCGAGGAGGGCATGCGGCGCTCCGTGGTGGTGGTGGCCACTTCCGACCGCCCGGCTCTGGAGCGAAAAAAGGCGGCGCTGACGGCTACGGCCATTGCGGAATATTTCAGGGACAGGGGGAAGGATGTATTGCTGATGATGGACTCCCTGACCCGTTTTTCCATGGCCCAGAGGGAGATCGGCCTGGCCAGCGGGGAACCGCCGGTGTCCAGGGGATATCCCCCCAGCGTTTACTCCGAGATGCCCAGACTCCTGGAGCGGGCTGGGCGCTCTGATGCAGGGTCCATTACGGGACTGTATACTGTGCTGGTGGACGGCGATGATTTTAATGAGCCCATCACGGACACGGCCAGGAGTATCCTGGACGGACATATTATGCTGAACCGCAAGCTGGTACATAAGAATCATTATCCGGCCATTGACGTACTGCAGAGCATCTCCAGATGTATGAGTCAGATTGCCTCCAGGGAACACAAGCGTCTGGCCGGCAAACTCAAGAATGTGCTGGCGACATACAGCGAGGCGGAGGATCTGATTAACATCGGCGCGTACAAGAGCGGCAGCAATCCGGAGATCGACTATGCCATCTCCATGATCGGACAGGTGAACCAGTTCCTTCAGCAGGAGGTGGACGAGAAAGTCAGCTTTGAGGAAAGCGTGTCGCGTCTGGAGGAGATGTTTGCGGAGAAGTAAAGGGGATGCCGGGGAGAGGGATGAACCATGGCCAGATTCCGATACAGAATGCAGAGTATTCTGGATATCAAACTGAAGATGGAGACCCAGGCCAAGCAGGAGTTCGCGGCGGCCCAACAACGTCTCAATGAGGAGGAGGAGAAGCTGGCGGCGCTGCGGGAGCGCAGGGCGGAGTATGAGCGCAGGGCCCGGCAGCAATTACTGGGAGCCCTGAACCGCCGGGATATGGCGGAGAACAAGGAGGCGCTTCTACGCATGGACGAATATATCGCCATGCAGCATATCCAGATCCGGAAAGCGGAGGAGAAGGTGGAGCAGGCCAGGGAAAAGCTGGCGGAGGTCATGAAGGAGCGTAAGTCCCATGAGACCCTGAAGGATAAAGCGTTTGAACAGTTCCTGATGGACGAGAAGAAACAGGAAGGCAAGGAAGTGGACGAACTGACCAGCTATACCTATGGTCAGAAGCAGAAGGAAAAAGCTGTTGTCGAAGCATAAAGTCTGAAACTGACGTTCCATATACCTACTTGCGCAATGTCAAGGGCCATGCCGGAGACAGGCGGAAAAAGGTAAGTCTGTAGATGTAAGATTGGAGTTATAAGTTATGGCGAAACAGGAAGATCCCAAGCAGGTGGCGGTTAAGGCTGAGAAGAACCAGATTAAGAATGAGAAGAAACAACTGAAGAACGAGCAGAAGCAGCAGAGGAAGGAAGCCAGACGCCGGGCCAAGGAGATTGCGAAGCGGGAGGACGAACTGGCGGACGACGATGAGGGAGGTGGATTTGCCACCTTGCTGGCCACCATTATGATTGTGATGGTGTGGCTGGCTGTGATCCTGGTGATTATCAAATTGGACGTGGGAGGCTTTGGCAGCAAAGTGCTGACTCCGATCCTGCAGGACGTGCCGGTGCTGAACCGGATTCTGCCGGGCAATCCTGTTTTGGAGACCAAGGACCCGGAAAGCTACGGGGGGTATACCAGCCTGGTGGATGCGGTGGACTATATTCGGCAGCTGGAACTGGAACTGGAGAGGGCCCAGACTTCCGTCAATGAGAAGAACGAGGAGATCGCGGAACTGAAGGCCAATGTGGTTCGGCTTCAGGAGTTTGAGCAGAGACAGCTGGAGTTCCAGCGGATCAAAAACGAGTTCCTGGAGGAAGTGGTCTATGCGGAGAACGGTCCTGGCCCGGAGGAATACCGCAAGTATTACGAGTCTGCGGATCCAGCCACGGCGGAACTGATTTATCGTCAGGTGATTGTGCAGCAGCAGGAAAGCAAGGAGATACAGGACTGGGCGGCGGCCTATTCCCAGATGAAGCCCAAGCAGGCGGCGGCCATTCTGGAGAAAATGAGCGATGATCTGGACGTGGCGGCCCGGATCCTGAAGACCATGGGCACCGAGAGCAGAGGCTCCATTCTGGGAGTCATGGATCCTGAGATTGCGGCTCGTCTCACCAAATTAATGGAGCCGGAATCTTAAGTATAGAAAAGAAAATGTCGATAATAGTACTGTCTTTTAATGAAGTGAGGTTCATGAAAAGACAGTACATGGATCATTAAAGAAAGGAGGTAGAGCGAATGACAAGTATACCTGCAAATCTGCAGAACTATCTGGCAGGGAGCCGGACGGGGCAGCAGAAGGTACAGGCGCCGGAGTCGAAGGATGATTTCAGCAAGGTGCTTGACAGGCAAAAGACAGGTACCCCCAGGGAGAACAACACAGACGCGCCCAGACGGGCGGAAGCATCCAAATCGGAGCCGGAGAAAACTCAGGGACAGAAGGAGACTTCTCAGGAGACGGGCAGCGCAACGGACAACCGGACGCAGGCCAGTGAAGGGAATGCCGCTGAGGCAAAGCCCGGCGAGGCCATTGACAATCAGGGCCAGCAGGCGGCAGAAACGGAAGGGACACAGCAGCCGGTGGAAAACGTATCGGACGCGTCTTTGGAGGAGATGCCCGGTGAGGGGCTTGAGCAGGCCATGGAGATTCTGCAGAGCGCTATTTTGCAGATACAGGAGCTGCTGATGCGGCAGCTGGATCTCAGTCCCCAGGAGTTGGAGCAGCTAATGCGGCAGGAGGGTGTAACGGAATTGCAGCTGTTACAGCCGGAGACCGTGGACCAGCTGATTCTGGACGCAACAGGTGTAGGAGACCCGGTGGAACTTGTGATGGATGAGAACCTGTATCAGAGCAAGCAGGCCATCACCCAGGGGTTCCAGGAGATTACCCGTGGGGCGGAAGAGGAATTGAAGAAGGAAGGCGGTTTGCCCAAAGTGCTGGAAAGCCTGGAGAGCGCAGCGGGAGACAAGGCGCTGCAGGATTCCGTTAAGGCGGCGGAAGGTCTGCGGCAGGAGGATGGCCACGGCAGAGAAGGCGGCCGGGAGCATGAGAAAGGCCAGAGCCAGAATCAAGGGGCGGTGGGACAGACTTTTTTCCAGAATTACACGTCTCAGGCCCAGGGACAGACGGTCATATCGGCCGGTACGGCCAATGCCACGATGACAGCCGCGTATGCCGAGATGCCGGATTCCCAGCAGGTGGTGAATCAGATTCTGGATTACATGAAGCTGTCCATGAAGCCGGAAAACACAGTGCTGAATATGCAGCTTCACCCGGAGAGTCTTGGAACGCTGCACATCCAGATCACGGCCAGGGAAGGCGTTATGACGGCGCATTTCACAGCCTCATCCGAGGCAGTAAAGAATGTGCTGGAGAATCAGATGGCCGTGCTGAAAGAGAATTTTGAACAGCAGGACATCAAGGTAGATGCCATCGAGGTCACTGTGGAGTCCCATCAGTTTGAGAACAATCTGGAACAGGGACGTCAGAGAGGCGGCGAGGAGCCGGGCAGAAGGCCCAAGAGAAGGCGTCTTGATGTGAACAGCCTGAGTTCGGGAGAGGAATTGACGGAATCGGAACAGATGATTACGGAGATGATGGCCGCCAACGGCAGTTCCGTAGACTATCTGGTATAACCGGCATTATATTTCGGAAAGGAGTGGAAACATGAGTTTAGTGGCACCGGTAGAAGACGGGAAAATCGTGGAGACATCCTCAGAGAGTTCCCTGAAAAGAGCCAAAAAGAGTTCTGAGAACGGCATGGATAAGGAGGCGTTTCTGCAGTTGCTGGTAGCCCAGATGAAGTATCAGGATCCCCTGGAGCCCACGTCCAACACAGAGTTTGTAACCCAGTACGCGCAGTTCTCACAGGTGGAGCAGCTGCAGAATATGGCAGGCAATCTGGAACTGCAGAGAGCCAGTCAGCTGGTGGGGCAGCATGTGCGGGTGAAAACCACCAACAGCAGCGGAGATACCAACTATGTGGAAGGCAAGGTGGATTATGTGGGCTATGAGAACGGCAAGGCTTACGTATCCATCGGCGGCGAGTCGTATTCGGTAGGGGATGTGGACACCATAGCGGATGTGGAGTATCTGGAGGCTTACGAGATGGCCAGAGACTGGATCATCGCCCTGAATAAACTGCCTGCTCTGGCAACGATCTCTCTGGATGAGGCTGAGGCCATCGACAAGCTGAAGGCAGACTACGACAAGATGAACGACTACCAGAAATCTTTTATCGCCGAGTCGAAGGTGAAGGATTTGGACGCTTACGTGAAACGGCTGGAGGAAGTGCGGGAAGCTGCCGGAATCGGCAAGGACGAAGAAACGGAAGGACCCGACGAAACAGAGCCGGGAGACAAGGAAGAGGGAACCGACGGTACAGAAAAACCGGAGGCGCCGGGCGAATCGGAGGCGTAGTGTCAGGGCTTCCGGCAGACCATATGAAAGCGCAGCTTTCAAATACTGATCGACGCAGCGGTCCGGACGGGCCAGCGGTTTGCGAAGAGAAGAAAGGGCAGGGAATGAAGAGATGAGAATACAGGGTTCGGAGTTCCTGACTGCGCTGCAAGAATCGGCCGCGGGCCAGAGGGGACGGGCAGTTTCCCACCAGGGCCTCACAGGGGAGGGATTTTCTTTCCAGGAGGTACTGCAGAGCCGGGTAAGGGCCGATGACAATCTGAGATTTTCCAAGCATGCCAGTGCCAGGCTTATGCAGAGAGGGATTGACCTCACGGATGGGCAGCTGGAAAGACTGATGGATGGAACCAGAAGGGCAGGACAGAAGGGAATCAGAGATTCTCTGGTGATTGTGGATGAGCTGGCATTTATCGTGAATATCCCCAACAGCACCGTTGTCACGGCCATGGACAGCAAGGATGCAGTCGAGAACATATTTACCAATATAGACGGAGCCGTAATCATGTAGCCGGACCTTTAGAGGAGGCGAATCTCTCCCGAATGATAGAAGGAGAAGAAGCGGCAAGTCATCAAACAAAACAGGAGGTCACTTAATTATGATGAGATCACTTTTTTCTGGCGTGTCCGGGCTTAAGACGCACCAGACTAGGATGGATGTTATTGGTAACAACATCGCCAACGTAAATACCACGGCGTATAAGTCCAGTTCCATGACATTCAATGCGCTGATGAGCCAGACTACCAAGCGGGCCAGCGGCCCCAATGCCCTCACCGGCGTGGGCGGCACCAATGCCAGGCAGATCGGCCTGGGTGTAAAGGCTGGCGCCATCAACACCAATATTACGGGCCAGGGCTCTGCTCAGTCCACCGGCAATCCTTTTGACATCATGATTACCGGGGAGGCTTTCTTCGTGGTAAACAATGGCGTATCCAACTATTTTACCAGAGACGGTTCTTTCTATGTGGACGGGGCCGGCAACCTGGCTATGACCAGCACGGGCTACAATGTTATGGGCTGGCAGGTGGATCCCGATACTCAAAATATCAAGAAGGATACGGTTACGGCGCTGCGGGTTATGAATCAGGCCAACATGACCTATCCTCCTGAGGCCACTTCCCAGGCCACTATAGGCGGTGTCATTGACAGCAATGACAAGGATGTGAGCAGCCCCAACGGAAAATCCATAAATCTGAGTTTTTTCGATGCGCTGGGTTATCAGTACACTGCAAAGCTGGTGGTGAAGCAGTCCGACAATCCTCATACGTTCAGCCTGGAATTGGATCGGATCTTAGATTCCACGGGCAAGGATGTGCGGGATTTGGAAGGTAATACACTGAATGTTAAGGAGTTGGTAAAGTTTTCCGACACATTGAGGGGCATAGACAAAACCACCAAACTGGGCATGGACACCACGGCCTACAAGTGGAACGGCCAGACGCTGGAGACTATGGATACGCCCGCAGTGCCTCTGGCAGATCTGTCTCAGATGTTTGAGGCAAACGGTGAATTAAAGGCGTTGGATACGGCGCTTACCATCAATGACAAGGACGGCAATCCCATCACTGTGGGCCAGGCGCTGGATAACATCGCCAAGGTACACGGCTACGAGGGATCCACAGATGAATTTCTGAAGCTGGGCATGAAGGTGGAGACGCCCAATGCCACTACTGGCGGAACGGATGTAACTTACGTGTCCATGAAGACACTGCTGTACAATTCCACCTCCAACACCGATCCCCAGTTCCCCAAGCTGGATGCCACCAACTCCAGCGTGGAGATGACAGCCTATGTGTTTGATGGCGTTGTGGTGAGTTACAATCCTGACACCGGTGTGTTTGACGGTCTGAACGGCGCAGGTGCTACCAACAGCACGTTTAACCTGAATCTCAGCGCGCTGGGCGGCAATTTCTCCAATATCACAGTGGATATGTCCCAGAGCTCCAACTATGACAAGAAGGGAACGTCCACACTGGGCGCCACCAGCGGGGATAAGGGAGGACTGGGAGCCGGCCGCAGACTGGGTGAGATGATCGGCCTGACTATACAGGACAACGGCATGATCTATGCCACCTATGACAGTGGTATGACTAAACTGCTGGGCCAGATTGCCACAGCCATGTTTGCCAACGCCTCCGGTCTGGAGAAGAGCGGTGACAATCTGTACTCCGCCACCCTGAACTCCGGCGAGTTTGACGGCATTGGTGTGGACATCACGGCGGACGGCGGCTATATGACCAGCGGCCAGTTGGAGATGAGTAATGTAGATCTGTCCTCCGAATTTACGGAGATGATCACTACTCAGAGAGGATTCCAGGCCAACAGCCGTATTATCACTGTATCTGATACGCTTCTGGAAGAATTGACCAATCTGAAGAGATAATTTTATGAAAGCTGGAAAGTAAATGAGCGACACAAAGGGGTTGTGCGCCAGAAATGGCTCACGCCCCTTTGAGTTGTGTCTTAAAAGGGACAGAAAACAATGATTGAGGTGACAAAATTAGGTGGACAAAAAATTCTTGTAAACCCGGATTTGCTGGAAATAGTGGAAGAAACGCCGGATACGGTGGTTACACTGACAACTGGAAAAAAAATAATTGTAAAAGAATCCTCATGCTGGTGTATGGAATCATCTCCAACCATGCGGATGTGATGACTTATCTGAATTTCCCTTCGGCAATTATCACATTCGGAGGCGCGATCTTTGCTACCATGCTCAGCTACTCCATGCAGGATTTCTTAAACAGCATGAAGAGCATCAGACTGGTATTCAAGACGTCGAAGATGAACACGTCGGAGATGATCAAGAGCATCATAGACCTATCCAACGTAGCCCGCAAGGAAGGTCTGCTGTCCCTGGAGGAAGCGGCGGCAGATCTGGATGAGCCCTTTTTGAAAAAAGGCATTTTACTGATTGTGGATGGCACGGATCCGGACCTGGTGCGAGGCATTATGGAGACGGAACTGGTGAGCATAGAGTCCAGGCATAAGACAGTTATCGGTTTCTGGGAAGCGTTGGCTGCCATGGGCCCGGCCTGGGGTATGATTGGAACTCTGGTGGGACTGGTAAACATGTTGAACAACATGAGCGACCCCAGCAGAATCGGTGGCGATATGGCGGTAGCCCTGATCACCACTCTGTATGGTTCGGTGCTGGCAAACTGGCTCTGTACGCCTGTGGCCGGCAAGCTGAAAGCTCAGAATGCCCAGGAGATGCAGCTTAAGGAGATCATGGTGGAGGGCCTTCTGTCCATCCAGGCGGGAGAGAACCCCCGTGTCATCGAAGAAAAGCTGAAGTCCTTCCTCGCCCCGAAAGACAGGGTAACCGAGGGTGGAGATGAGGCAGGAGGTGAGGAGTAATGGCGAAGCGCAAGCCTGAGGATCCGCCTGCAGGGCTGGCTCCATGGATGGCGACATTCAGCGACTTGATGAACCTGTTGCTGTGCTTCTTCGTGCTGTTGTTCTCCATGTCCTCTATCAGCGAGGAGAAATACAACCAGTTTGTAGCCTCCATGTCCTCTGCTTTCAGCATTCTGGACGGCGGCGCCTCGGCCATCGGCGATGGTATCCTGATCAGCAACGGTGTGAGCCAGTTGAACGAGTTGGACCAGTACATCAACAGTACCGGTAAGAATGCGGACAGTGAGACGGATTCGGACCAGTTTGAGGAGTTTGAGGCCAACGGCGATGCCCAGGAAGAATTGTTCCAGAAAATGCAGGAAGCTCTGGAAGAGGAGAACCTGAAGCAGAACGAGGAAGTGGCAGAGCGCATCACAGAGATTGTCAATGAAAGTAACCTGGGAGAGCAGATTGACGTGAATTTTACGTCGGAATACATTCTTTTGTCTCTGAAGGGAGCTTTTCTGTTTGATTCGGGTAAGGCAGTGATTCGGTCCGAAGCCTACCCTGCGCTGGAGCGGGTGGGCGTGATACTGGAACGGTACGCGGGGAGCGTGATTGAAGTGGAGGGACATACGGACAATGTGCCCATGCACAACGCACAGTTTGCAAACAACAATGAACTCAGCAGTGCCAGGGCTTTGTCCGTGTTTGACTATCTGATGGAAAACACTTCTTTGGATCCGGCCATGATTAAACATTCCGGCAGAGGAGAGTATGTACCGGTGGCCGACAATGGGACAGATGCCGGCAGGGCGAAGAACAGAAGGGTTGAGATCAGGATTTACAATCCGGCTGTTTAATTTATAGAAATAGAAAGGGACGGTTTTTGCAATGAAAAAGAATTTACTGTCAGTTTTAGTGCTGGCCCTTGTGCTGGTAAACGTGATCCTGTCTGCGGTGATGATGTTCAGCGTTCTGAGCACCAACAAGAAGACTGCGGCGCTGGTGAACAGCGTAGCATCCATCCTGAGTTTGGAGCTTGAGAAGCCCGGCTCGGAGGAGGCGAAGGAAGTGCCCATGTCGGATCTGGCCTTCTGGAATCTGGAGGGCAAGATGACCATTCCCCTTAAGAACGAGGAAGGTGACGACAAACCCCACTACATTATCTTTGACGGGGTGGCCTTCTCCATGAATACCAAGGAGAAAGGGTATAAGACTTACGGAGAAGCTGTTTCGGCGGGCAATTATGCCAGTGTGATTAAGGATGAGATCACCAGCGTGGTGAGCAGCCACACTGTGGAAGAGTGTACCAATAACTTTGAGGAGATCCGGGAAGAGATTCTGGAGAGAGTGCGGGAACTTTTTGACAAAGAATTTATATACGGTGTAGCCATCAGCGGTAGACAGATACAGTAATCGCCTCCGTCAGAAGGTAGAGCAGACTGGAGGTGAGAAAATTTGGGCGAGGTATTATCGCAAAATGAGATAGACAATCTGCTGGCAGCGTTGTCAGCCGGTGAGCTGGATGTGGATAAGATGCAGGACGAGGAGGAAAAGCCGGTTAAAAATTATGATTTTAACCGACCGGCCAAGTTTTCCAAGGAGCATCTGCGTACGCTGGAGATTATTTATGAGCATTATGGCAGACTGATCTCAACCAATCTGCCGGTATATCTGCGCAAGAATGTGCAGATATCGGTATCAAGTTCCGAGACAGTCACTTTTTCAGAGTTCAGCAACGCATTATCCAATCCGGTTATTTTGGGCATATTGAACTTTCAGCCCCTTAACGGAAACATTATTATAGAATTGTCCACAAACCTGGGATATGCCATGATCGACCGCATGCTGGGAGGAAGCGGCGCACCTCTTGAGAAGAGCAGAGGCTTTTCGGAGATAGAGATGACCATTATCGAGAAGATGATGGTGCTGTTTACACAGTTGATGCGGGATCCCTGGAAAAACGTAATTGAGATAGCACCTATGTTGAGCAGACTGGAGACCAACCCTCAGTTTGCCCAGATAGTGGCCCCCACGGATATGACAGCCATTGTCACGCTGAACATGAAGATCGGCGACGTGGAGGGATATATCAACATTTGTCTTCCGTTTCCCACGCTGGAAGACATCATGGATAAGCTGAATACCAAGTACTGGTATTCGACCATGCAGGAGAACCGTGATCAGAATTATGAGGAGTATATTGAAGCGCTGATTCGCAAGGTAGACATACCGGTGAAGGCGGTGCTGGGTAAGAGCAATATTTCCGTGTCTGATTTTTTGGGCTTGCAGGTTGGAGATTGCATCCGGCTGAATACCAGGGTAGACAGCGAGATGGATGTGTATGTGGGTAACATCAAGAAATTTACAGCACTCCCCGGGGCAAACAATGACGCCTATGCAGTGCGGGTCACCAAGGTGATTCATGAGGATGACTAGCGGTGGGGAAGGTTTTGACAGGAAAAAAAGGCTGCCGTCAGGAGCAGCAGAATGGAGGAAGACATGGATGGAGATGGAATGCTGTCACAAGATGAGATCAATGCCCTGTTAAACGGCATGGACTTGTCTGACGATGGTGGGAATAGCGGCAATGCCCCTGCGGACTCCGGCTCCAGTGCGGCAGGCAATCCGGGCAATGAAGCGGAAATTGTGGATGACAGCCTGCTAACAGATGTGGAGAAGGACGCAATTGGCGAGGTGGCCAATATCAGCATGGGGTCATCGGCGACTACCCTCTATTCACTGGTCAATAAAAAAGTAAATATTACCACTCCCGTGGTATCTCTGGCCAGATGGAAGAGTATGCTTGACGAGTACGAAAGACCCTGTGTATTCATTCAGATCAAGTATACCCAGGGATTGGATGGAACCAATATTCTGGTACTGAAAGACAGGGATGTGAAGATCATTACCGATCTGATGATGGGCGGTGATGGTACCAATGTAGATGGGGGAGAGATCACAGAACTGCATCTGAGCGCCATATCTGAGGCTATGAACCAGATGATGGGCTCATCGGCAACATCGCTCTCTACCATGCTGGGAACTATGATTGATATCAGCCCGCCAAGCGCCAATCTGCTGGATCTGGCAGACTATGCGGACGGCGCGGAGCTGTCACCGTTTTTGGGCGGCACTTTCGTGAAAGTCAGGTTTTCCATGCAGATCGGGGATTTGGTGGACAGTAATATTATGCAGCTGTATCCCGTTGAATTCGCCAAGAATATTGTAGATACCTTCATCGGCGCACAGATGGGAGATTCTGAGCCCGAACCCGCGCCGGCGCCTGCTCCTCAGTCGGTAGCGCAGCCCCAGCCGGGTATGGATCCCCAGATGATGGGAATGCAGCCTCAGATGGGTATGAATCCTCAGATGATGGGAATGCAGCCTCAGATGGGTATGGATCCCCAGATGATGGGAATGCAGCCCCAGATGGGTATGAATCCTCAGATGATGGGAATGCAGCCCCAGATGGGCATGAATCCTCAGATGATGGGAATGCAGCCCCAGATGGGTATGAATGCATACGGGTACAACTCTTACGGGCAGATGCCGATGCAGAACGTCAACGTCCAACCGGCACAGTTCCAGAATTTTTCCGGAGATTTGGGGGCGATGGCCAGCAACGAGAATATCGGGTTGATTATGGATGTGCCTCTGGAAGTCACCGTGGAACTGGGCAGGACCATCAAGTCGATTTCAGATATTCTGGATTTCGCACCGGGCACGATCATTGAACTCAACAGGATTGCCGGTGAGCCTATAGATGTACTGGTTAATGGCAAGTTTGTAGCAAAGGGCGAAGTCGTGGTGATAGAAGAGTGTTTCGGTATCAAGGTTACCGAGATAATCAAATAAGCAAACATATCACAGAAAATGGAGGAAGATATGGCTAAAAATATTTTGATTTGTGACGATGCGGCGTTCATGAGGATGATGATCAAGGATATCCTGAGTAAGAATGGCTATAATGTAGTTGGAGAGGCCGAGAACGGTGCAAAGGCCGTGGAAAAGTATGCCGAGTTGAAGCCAGATCTGGTACTGATGGATATCACTATGCCGGAGATGGATGGCATCGCTGCCTTAAAGTCGATCAAGTCATCTGATCCTGGCGCTACCGTGATTATGTGTTCCGCCATGGGACAGCAGGCCATGGTTATTGAGTCCATTCAGGCGGGGGCTAAGGACTTTATTGTGAAGCCTTTCCAGCCTGACCGAGTAATTGAGGCTGTTAAGAAGGTAGTGGGCTAATGTTGCTAACGGGTATGGATGGCTATGCGCAATTAATCACTATGCTGGTGATTTTTGTTGTGGTGCTGGCAATAGCGGCGGTTGTGACCAAATATATTGCTCGATACCAGAAATCCCAGGGGTCAGGGAGCAATGTTGAGGTGCTGGAAACCGCCCAGATTGCCATGGGCAAATACATTTTGCTTGTACGGCTTGGGGAGACCTACGCCGCCATTGCCGTGTGTAAGGACACGGTGACTATGCTGTGCCAGATCCCGGAAGAGCAGATTGTCAAAAAGGATATGGCGCAGGGGAAGAAGTTCAGGGAACTTCTGAACGGCGCGTTGCGCCGGGAGCAAATTCCGCAGCATAAGGAGGACGCTCTGTGGAAGCCGGAGGGAGAACAGACGGATGGCTTTGACCAAGAACAACAGTAAGAGGAAAAGGAATATCTTACATTTAATATGCCTGCTGATTACGGTAGGCATATTGTGTATTCATGCTTCCGTCACAGTTTATGCCACGGAAAGCCAGGATCCTGAATCTACGGAGGATTCCACGATCCGCTACGGGGCGGGGGAAGCCCAGACGCCGGAAGAGCTGGAGCAGTTGAACGTACAGAACCGATTCAGCATCACTGTGGATAATGGCAATGGGCAGGTCAACGGCATGCTGCGAATTTTCATCATTCTGACGTTGATCTCGCTGGCTCCCACGCTGTTGTTGATGCTGACAGCATATACCCGGGTTATCATTGTGCTGCATTTCACCAGGGCGGCGCTGAATACCCAGACCGCGCCTCCTAACCAGGTGCTGATCGGGATTGCGCTGTTTTTAACGCTCTTTATTATGCAGCCCACGCTGCAGCGGGTCTACGATGAGGCCCTGGTGCCCTTTGACGAGGGCACTATCACCCAGGAAGAGGCCTTTGAGGCGGGGATGCAGCCCTTTCGGGAGTTTATGTACCGGGAGACATTGACCAGGGATGTGGATCTGTTCATGGATATCGCGGGACAGGAATGGGACGGGGAGACACTCTCTCAAATCCCTATATCCGTACTGATTCCCAGCTTTATTATCGGGGAACTGCGGCAGGCATTTTTTATGGGATTTCTGATTTATATTCCTTTCATTGTCATTGATATGGTGGTGGCCTCCACTCTCATGAGTATGGGTATGATGATGCTGCCGCCCACAACGATTTCCATGCCTTTCAAGATTCTGTTATTTGTGCTGGCGGACGGATGGAGCCTGGTGATCATGAACCTGGTGGAAACATTTTATTAGTTTACGGTCTTTTAGATATAAAGGAGTGTGGTATATATGACTGTGGAAGGAGTTGCGGAGATTGCCGGCAGGGCGTTGATGCTGATTATCAAGGTGTCTATGCCTCTGTTGCTGGTATCCTTGTGTATCGGCCTGCTGGTCAGTATTTTTCAGACTGTGACCTCCATACAGGAACAGACATTGACCTTTGTACCCAAGATTATTGGCGTCTTTGTGGCGTTGATCCTTTTGGGGCCATGGATGATGAATGCCATGGTGGAATTCATGACGCAGCTTTGGTCCAATTTCAGTTTATATATCAGCGGGTAAGGCAAGATGATACAGTTCTCGTTCTCCATGTATGATTTAGAATATTTCCTGCTGATTCTGACTCGGGTGAGCTGCTTTATCTTTGTGGCGCCGTTTTTCAGTCTGAATAACACGCCCAGACATGTGCGGGTGGCTCTGTCCCTGTTTACGGCCGCTCTCCTGTACCAGACGCTGTCCCCGGCTCCCGCTGTGGAGTATCATACCATCGCCGGTTATTCGGCTGTGGTGCTGAAGGAGGCCGTCACCGGCCTGATGCTTGGGCTGGGTACCAGCATGTGCAGCGCTATTGTGAATTTCGCAGGTCATATCGCGGACATGGAGACTGGTTTGTCCATGGTTACGCTGATGGATCCCGCCACCAGGGAGAGCACCAGTATCACTGGTGTGTATTACCAGTATGTGGTGATGCTGCTGTTGATCGTCAGCGGTATGTACCGATATCTCTTTGGCGCGCTGGCGGACACCTTTGTGCTGGTTCCTGTCAATGGGGCTATATTTAGGATGGACTCGCTGCTGACATCCATGGTAAAATTCCTGGCAGACTATATCATTATTGGATTTCGGATCTGTCTGCCTATTTTCTGCGTGATTCTGATGCTGAACGCCATCTTGGGGGTGTTGGCTAAGGTGTCTCCCCAGATGAACATGTTCGCGGTGGGTATTCAGCTCAAAATTCTGGTGGGGCTGTCTGTGCTGTTTCTCACCGCCAGTATGCTGCCGGATGCGGCGAATTTTATATTTCAGCGGATGAAGGAGAGCATTGTGGCCATAGTGGGAGGCATGATGTGATACTGCGGTATAACTTACAATTTTTTGCGAAAGACGGGCCGGGCGGAGAGAAAACAGAACCCGCCACCGAGAAAAAGCTGAGCGATGCCAGAAAAGAAGGCCAGGTGGCCAAGAGCAGGGAAATAGCCAACGGCCTGGGACTTCTGAGTCTGTTTCTGGTTTTGAAATTCTATGTGGGGACCATGGGCACCCACTTCCTGGAGATGTTTCAGGGGGTGTATGGCAATATCCCCCAGGTGCTTACTTTCTGGGGAGGGAATCTTCCCCAGGCGGAGATGCGGCTTATTTTCAATCAGATGATGGCGAATGTGCTGCTGATTATCCTGCCGATTCTGATTATTGGTTTCCTGGTGGCATTCCTCAGCGATGTGGCGCAGGTGAAGTGGAAGGTGTCCGCCAAGCCTCTGCAGCCCAAGCTGAGCAAGTTGAACCCCATCAAGGGAGTTAAGAAGATCATCTCAGTCAATTCCCTGGTGGAACTGCTGAAATCCCTGTTAAAGATCGGGTTGATCATGTACATCTCCTATGCCTACTTGAAAGATAAGCTGGTATGGATTTATTCTCTCTATGATATGCCTCTGATGCAGGCTCTGTCCCTGGCGGCGGAACTGGTGACGGATCTGGGTATCCGAATCGCTGCAGTCTATATGGTCATCGCCCTGGCGGACTTCGCGTACCAGAAGTTCAAATTCAGTCAGGACATGCGCATGACCAAGCAGGAGGTTAAGGACGAGTACAAACAGTCCGAGGGTGATCCGCAGATCAAGAGCAGGATCCGGCAGAAGATGCAGGAAGCATCCCGCCGGCGCATGATGCAGGACCTGCCCCGGGCGGATGTGGTAATCACCAACCCCACCCACTTCGCGGTGGCTATTCAGTACGACCCGGAGGTGGCGGACGCTCCCATGGTGCTGGCGAAGGGATCCGACCACCTGGCAGCTAAAATCAAGGAGATCGCCAGGGAGAATCATATTGAAATCGTGGAAAACAAGCCCCTGGCCAGGATGTTGTACGCCAATGTGGAAGTGGGGCAGATGGTGCCGCCGGAACTATACCAGGCGGTGGCGGAGGTGTTGGCCTTTGTGTACCAATTACAAGGAAAGATTTAAGAGCACAATGTATAGATTATTTTGGAAAATCAATGAGCGGGAAAGGAGGGAAAGGGTATGAATCTTAATTTCACCAAATTGTCAAGGACAGATGCCATCGTGGGAATCTATATTCTGGTGGCCTTTCTGATGTTCCTCATTCCCATGCCCGCGACTTTGCTGGATGTGTTTATGGCCTTTAACATTGCCATTGCCTTCACGATTCTGTTTGTGTGTATGTTTACCAAAGAAGTGCTGGATCTGTCTTATTTTCCTACGATCCTGCTCTTTACCACCATATTCCGTATCGCCATGAACGTCTCCTCCACCAGGGTGATCCTGACTACCGGAACATCCGGCAACGTGGTCAAGACTTTTGGACAGTTTGTGGGAGGCGGGGATCTGATCGTGGGTTCCATTATTTTCATCATTCTGATCCTGATCCAATTCCTGGTAATCAACAAGGGTTCCGA
>JAAWKU010000161.1 GCA_022797535.1 Lachnospiraceae bacterium
TTATCCTTATAACGCCTTCTGGCTTATCCATGTATTTGACCGAATTGCCAGTTATATTATTAATAACGCGTTTGAGCTGTTCAGGGTCAGCGGTAATAAAGTGGAAAAGGCGGAGGCGCTCAGAGCGGATAGATCTGTTTTGCTTACATTTTGGGCAGTTTTGCTGATTTCTGTCAGAAGACGATTCACTTCTTTCAAATCTTTCAGGGAGCTTGCTATTTTTTCCTTCAACGGGAACGCGCTCCAGTTAATAGAGAGCTTTTTACTGTTCTGAAGAGAATCCTGGAGGCCCTGGTTCAGGGAGTCGCCTGCCTGTCTGCCGATCTGGCCGGCTTCCTTTGTGACTGTTTTCCTGTCAATGATAATCTCAGGAAGCACGATTTTCTGATCCAAAATCTCTTCCAGCTGTTTGGTCAAGGCCAAGAGGGATTTGGGATCGATCTCGGCCTGCAATTTTAGCTTGTTTAGCTTGGCCTGAAGCCGGGTGAGATCGGCATTGATGGCTGTTTTTGACTTTGCCTCATCTAGTTTAGCTTGAAGCAGAATGATAGAATCATTCATAAACTTGGTGTTCTCCTTTCTGAGAAATTTCCTGATATATTGATTTTTGTGGATGTTAGGAGCTTTTTCGGGTATGTGCGCTCCCATCTTTTTCCTTAACCAGATAGGTTTCCAGAAAATCAAGCGTCATGGAAAAGAATAATGCGTGATCCAGTTTTTTAGTATTCATTTGTCTCTCACCTCCGGTATGACACTGTCGGAAACGGTATCCTTTGCACGGATGATACGGTAAGCTTCATAAACCATATGGTAGTAGTAATAGGTCTCGTGGAATGACATATGCCCCAAGAACCTGCTCAGATATGGCAGCATCCTGTTCAAATCAATTCCCTGTTCCATCCAGAGATTCATGCGTTTTACCACAAATGTATGGCGCAGGGAGTGTACAGTGGGCTTCTTTTCACAAGCTTCTGCAAAAGGAGTCCCTGACCAAGCAGTATTGAATCGTTTGTCCACGGTGTGGATGGATATGTGCTTTTCTGGACGATATCCAGGAAACAGCCATGATGGTTCGGTTCCCAGACATCTCTTATTGGCTTCAACCGTGTCTGCCACCAGCGCCAGCAGGTCCCCAGCTACATAGACGACACGTTCTTTTTCTTTTTTTGCTCCTTTTTTCAGATAAAGCCTCCCGTTCCTTAAATCAATATCAGAAATTCTGATGGAGCATGCCTCGGACAGCCGCAGCCCTAAACAGTAGATCAGGCGGAAAATCACTTTATATCCCTGACAGAGGCAGACATTCCGCAGAACCCCGTTTTGGGGGAAATAGGAATCAATCTCTGCAAACAGTGCCGATATCTCTGCATCTGAGAGGATATGGACGATCGGTTTTGGATACCGGATGCCCTTATTGGGGATAAAACAGGGGATGCCAATCTGGAGCATATACTTGGCGAACTGCGTAAATACTGCAATGCGGTGGCTGTGGCTGCGGCGGGTCTCCCCTTGGCGCTGTTCCAGATAGCCGGAGACGTTTTCATATGTGACGAATACCGAGCCATCACCGACACTCGCCCAGTATCTGTCAAACTGGGACAAAAAATAGGCTTCGTCATTGTATTTATAGCCCAGGCTGCGTTTCAGGCAGATAAAGTCTTCCATGTGTTGGCCCAGGGAACTTACATAAGTATAGCTTTTCAGTTCCGTTTCCATCTCATTCGCCTCCTTTCACTGCAATCCCGGCCTCTGAAAGGGATAGCGGGCAAAGTGCCATCTTCTCTTCATCCAGCCCCAGATATTTACTGACCGTATCATTTGCTGAATGTCCCAGTGCGTCAGCAATGCTGGAGGGGTCCGCCCCTCCCCGCAGCATATCTGTGGAAAAAGTCTTCCTCATTACATGGAAGCCGGAACCGGCAACCTTCCGCCCCGGCAGTGTCCGTTCCAGTGCGCCCCGGCAGGCTCCTTTGTTTACCGGGGCATAAGGGGCTTTGCTCTGTACAAAAATAGAATCCGTTTCTGCCAGTCTGGGCCTTCCGCTTTTGAGATATGCGAAGATGGCATTTCCTACCTGGACCGGCATGAGAAAGCACAGGTCAGTGTCCGTTTTATCCTGGTTAAAGTGAATAAGGCGGTTTTTCCAGTCAATATCCCCAAAAGTCAGCTTTGCGATATCGCATGCCCGGATTCCCATATCTTTTCCGAGCAGCAGGACCGCGCTGTCCCTCAGTTGGAGCGGCGTCCTGGCATCTCGGATATAGATGCTGATTTTTTCCTTTTCTTCCTCCGTCAGGGTAATGACAGGGCGTTCGCCTGATGAGGAAGCAGGCATCAGTGACAGATACAGGCCGGCCACGCAGAGCAGCTTTTCACGCTCCAGAAAACGCAGGAACTTTCTGATCCTGCATGCGTAGGCGTTTTTACTGTATGAAGTTTTATGGCTGTCTGAAATGCTGAACTGAAAAGTATGCGGCCGTGTTATCTCCGCATAAGAACGGACCCCGTTCAGGTCGAGGAAGGCCAGGAAACGGATGCAGGCATTCCGGTAAAAGCTGACAGATGTCCCTGCATATTTCTCTTTCTTCTTCTGAAGGATAAAGGCATCCAGTGCATCCTTTCCCCATTCCGGGACAGTTTCTGGAGAAACTGACCGGTATACATGGGACGCCTTCAGCAGCCCGGTCTCCACATAATCCCCAAACATCTCCAGAGCTTTTTTTATCATATGTTTTGCGCCGCCAAGGTTCGGCTCATTGGATTTATACCAGAGGTCTGCCACTGCCTTATGGTATCCGAGGTTCCCCATTTCCAGAAATACAAGAAGCAGCCGGAGGGCACGCCGGGAATGCAGGAGGATTGTGGACTGATAGACTTTTTCTTCCAGAACCTCCAGATAGCGTCCAAGGGCTTGCTGGTATTGGGCGAGCGGGAGCATCCTGTTTTCTGACCGGAAAGCCTCAATTAGGGCCTGCTGTTCCAGGGGAATATCCCCGGGGCGTAGAAGCCACTTCTCACGGTAATAATGGAAGTACCAGTAAAGTCCGGCAGTGCAGCATCCCTCATCAGAGAGGAAACTGAGGAATACGCCTGTCATAGAAATCCCTGCATCACCACCGGGAAGAAGACCAGCATACTCACCCAGGAGAGGGTAGGATAACTGGCTGAAATCCGTAATGCCTCTGTTCTGTAAGAATCTGAGAAACCGGCGGCAGTACATCCGATAGTCCCTGCAGGAGCTGCGTGTATAATTGTCTTTGTTTTGGGTGAGGAACTGGTCAAGCCAGTTCTCCAAAGAGGGCAGGACAGCAATTTTTTCACGGGATAGGAGGGGCGGCCTGATATGCCCAAGCTCGAATACATCCATCAGCTTTTTGATGGACCGTGAACGTTCCTGATAGACATGTGGCAGGCAGGCCTTTTTTGACAGCCGCAGCCATTCAAGAGCCAAATCAGTAGAATATTCAGCGTTTTTTTCTTGAAGGTACAGCCTGAATTCGCGGTATGCGCATAAGTGGTAATCCCTGACCCGTTGTTCATACTCAACTTCATTAAGCTTTTTCAGTACGATAGTTACATTTGTTTCATAAACATTCATAAAATTCATCTCCTTTCAGCAAAAGTTATATCATGTTTTGATCATAACCAGTGCTGGAGATTGCTTATGAAAAAATTTTATCCGCATCTTTTTTCAGGCAGCATGGATAAGAACCGGTATTTCTGGTATCCTCTGAAAAAGATGCGGATAAAAAAAGGCGGCGGATAAGATTGCTTACCTGAATGTTCAGATAAGTAATAGAGAACTGCCTGCATTATGTCCTGGATACGGACTTCATGGAAGATAGGAGTACAGCAAGGAAATCGAAGAATGTATTATCTGTGTTACGGAAAACAGCATATAACATCATCCGGTTGATGCAGATAGATGCCCCAAAAGACAGAAGGTTGGTAATAGATGTGATTGATGAGATAACAGATAATTTTTCTGTTGCGCTAAAATGGGTCTTTGATCCATTACCAAGCCTTTACTAAACCAGAGCCTTGACAATTCGAAAAATGCAGATCAGACGATAGGGGGAACTTTGCGCGTTTTTTTGGATAATGGCTGTTGAAAAGCTTACAAAGGCAATATCTTAAATTACATTTTCCCTCATAATTTGAAAAATAGATGATAAAGTCTTCATGAAACAACCCTGATATATTATTGCAATTGATGGCTTTCAAACCCCGCATATGGTAAAATATAAGTATCAAATTGGAGGTGTGAAAGATGTCCTTTTTTACAAACCCTGCACAGCAGATGACACTGGATGACGCTCTTTTTTCCCTTACTGCAAGGGAGCGTAAAGCCCTGGAAAACTTATGGGCTAAAATATTCGCTGATGAACTCTTCCCAAAGATTGAAGAAGAACCATTCCGTGTGCTTTATTGTGAAAACAATGGCAGACCGAACACCCCCATAAACGTCATGGTCGGAGCAAGCATCATCAAGGAGCTGCTGGACTATTCCGATGACGACATTGTGGAGGGGCTCATGCTGGATGTCAGGCTCCAGTACGCCCTTCACACCACAAGCTTTGAGGAACAGCCCCTTTCTGACAAGAGCCTTCAGCATTTCCGCAAAAGGTGCTATCTATATGAGCAGGAAACCGGCAATGACCTGATGCACACCTGCATTGTTTCCCTGTCTAAAGAGATTGCCAGGGTCATGAAAATTTCCGGTAAAACCAGGCGGATGGATTCTATGATGATCGATGCAAACATCAAAAAGCTCAGCCGTCTGGAACTGATCTACACCTGTATCGCGGATCTGGTTATCCGTCTAAAAAGGGAATTCGTGGAAGGGATTCCGGAAAGTCTGCTCCACTACGCGGACGATAATGACTTCAACCAGGTTTTCTACTATGCCAGGAACTCCGATTATGCACAAAAGTGTCTGCAGCTTTTAACAGATGCAGATGCCCTCCTTGCTTTCTGTGACGGGCGTTATAATGACTGGAAGGAGTACCAGATCTTTACCCGCTGTATTCGTGAGCAGATGGTCGGGGAAAAAGGCAACCGGCGGCTGGCGACACACGAGGATGGGACAATGGATTCGTCCATCCTCCAAAACCCGTCAGACCCGGAAGCGACATTCCGCAGCAAAGCAGGGGAAGAACACCGGGGCTATGTTGCAAACCTGGAAGAATCCGTTGGGGAAAACGGCTCCGTCATAACGGATTATCAGTTTGAACAGAACACATACAACGACAGCCAGTTCCTGGAGGATACCCTTACAGCAATGGAACCATCTGAAGAACCAGTAACCATTGCAACAGACGGCGCCTATCCGCCCCCCCCGGCAACCAGAAGCTGGCAGAAACAAAAAATGTGCATATTGTTTCAACAAATATGCCGGGGAAAAAAGCAAATGATTTTTATGCGGGCTTTGAGCTGTCGGATGATGGTAAAAGAATCCTTGCGTGTCCGGGAGGCATAGAACCTGTTTCCAGCAGCAAGCCATACAAAAATGGGCGAATGCGGGTGTCATTTCCTTCTTCCTGCTGTGAGAACTGCCCATACAGGGAGCAATGCCCTGCGCAGAAAGGGAAACGCGTTTCAGCGTTTGTTTTGTCTCTCACATCCATCAACCGTGCGAAAACCCAGCGAAAGATGAGTGGGGAAGAGGGGTCGAATTACGCCAGACTGCGAAATGGAGTTGAAACCCTGCCATCGAGCCTGCGTAGGAACTACCATACAGACAAACTTCCAAGGGGGCTTGTGAGAGGCAAACTGTTCTTTGGGTTCAAAGTGGGCGCATTGAATTTCCGAAAACTCTTCACTTACCGGAAGGGCTTGGGGAACTATGCTCCAAATCCAGTGATAGCGTAAGGGAAAGTCCAGCTAAGAAATGTCAATAGGTAAAATGAAAAATGTTAAAAAAGTTGGTCGAGTAGACATACCCCTTACAGGGTATGCCCCTCACAGAACCGGACGTGCGGCTTTTCCGCATCCGGCTCTTTACAAAACTGATTCTTCAACAGCTATCCTGCATATACACTTACATAGATTCTCGGTTTTGCCAATGGATATCCCTTTAGCATCTCGTTAAATCCCTCCCAGCTGTAACTTTTCCTCTGGCTTCTGCGGTTCAGCCATTTAAACAGGCTCTTTACCACCTCCCGCCTAAATTTGCTGATACTCTGGAAGTTGTCTGTGATTCCATAGTAAACCTCCATGCCCGCACACCTGGCACCACCATAAATGAAACTGTGCAGACGATAGGTTCTTGATTTTGTTTGTGCCGTTATTTATACTTATGGCAACGGCAAAAATCGTGTTTATTTTGGGCTGGAAGCCCGTTTCCTAAACTGATT
>JAAWKU010000162.1 GCA_022797535.1 Lachnospiraceae bacterium
GGGAGGCGATGCGGTGGCATCGTTGACCGACGACAACGCAGTCCGATGGGAATTTAGGCAAGGAGGTTTGCCTGAATATAATCCGGTCAGTACACTAGTGCCGGCACACCAGGCCCCAACAGGCGTCCTATTTGTGCAGGGCAGTCTTGGAGCCTGGGAAAATTCCCGGGCTTCAAGGCATGTAGACCGTGAAATGTGGATTCACAAGTTAGGAATCGTAAAATCATTATACCGGATGTTGAGGTGATCACATGGCGACAAAAACAAAAAAAAGCAAAAAAGATTCCCGGCGGCAGAGCGGGATTCTGCTGCCAATATCCAGTATTCCTTCCAGGTACGGGATCGGCGGCTTTTCCAGGGAAGCCTATGCCTTTGTGGATTTTCTGGAGGCGGCGGGACAGAAACTCTGGCAGATCCTGCCTCTGGGCCCCACCAGTTATGGAGACTCTCCCTATCAGTCTTTCTCTACTTTTGCGGGCAATCCCTATTACATTGATCTGGAGGCGCTGATTCAGGAGGGATATCTGACGGAGACAGAATGCGAGGCTGTGGACTATGGCAGCAATCCCTCCTATGTGGACTATGAAAAAATCTGGCTCACCAGGTTTAAACTGCTGCGCAAAGCCTATGAGAGGGCGCGGGAGGCCGGTCTGCTTCAGGAGGCGGACTATCTGGATTTTGTGAAGGAAAATCAGGACTGGCTGGCGGATTATGCCCTGTACATGGCAGTAAAAAGCCATTTTCAGTATGTGTGCTGGGTGGAATGGGATGAGGATATCCGCCTGAGAAAGCCCGGAGCGCTGAAAAAATACAGGGAAGAACTGGCAGAGGAGATCCACTTCTATCAGTTTCAACAGTTCCTGTTTGCCTCTCAGTGGAAAGCTCTGAAAGCCTATGCCAACGGGAAGGGCATCCGTATCGTGGGGGACATTCCCATCTATGTGGCCTTTGACAGTGCTGATACCTGGGCCAATCCGGAACTTTTTCAGCTGGATCAGCACAATATGCCCATCGGCGTGGCGGGCTGTCCGCCGGATTCTTTCAGTGCCACCGGGCAGCTGTGGGGCAACCCATTGTATCGCTGGGAATACCACAGGGAGACGGGGTACTCCTGGTGGATCAGCCGCATTGCCTACTGCTATCGACTGTATGATGTGGTGCGGATCGATCATTTCCGGGGATTTGAGTCTTACTGGTTTGTCCCCTACGGGGATGAGACGGCGGCAGGCGGCCACTGGGTTAAGGGGCCGGGATACGACCTGTTCAAAGCCCTGAAGGAGGCCCTGGGGGACATAGAGGTGATAGCGGAGGATCTGGGATTTTTGACCAAAGAAGTCATTGCGCTGGTGAAAAAGACCGGATATCCGGGCATGAAAATTCTGCAGTTCGGTTTTGGAGACGGCGCGGACAATGCCTATCTGCCCCACAATTACACGCAGAACTGCATTGTATATACGGGTACCCATGACAACGAGACTATGTTGGGCTGGTATAGGAGCGCGGACGCCAAGACCCGGCGCAGCGCTAAAAAGTATATGGATATCCGGGGCAGCAGGGACATCCCCTGGTACTTTATCCGGGCGGCTTTTGCCAGTGTGGCGGATACTGCCGTGATTCCCATGCAGGATTATTTGGGACTGGATAACGCCGGGAGAATCAACACCCCTTCCACTTTGGGGGGCAACTGGGAGTGGCGGATGCTGCCGGAGGCGGCCACATCTGAATTGGCCGGGAGGATCAGGGAACTGACCGAGATATACGGCAGAGTATAATTCCGGCGCCCACAGGAAATATGAAAAAGAGGTGAGCCTGTCTGAATGAACATAGAATACAGCCGTCTGCATGCTTTGACATGCAGACGGCTGTGGGCATTTTGGGGTATTTACGGATCCGGGGAAAGCTGTTCCCGCCTTGCGCTGTAAAGCAGGCATTATGGGGACCGGGATAGCTTATGGGACTGGGTACCTTATGTGGACCGAGATACCATATGAGGACCTGGGTACCTTATGTGGACTGAGATACCATATGAGGACCGGGTACCATATGAGAACCTGGGTACCTTATGAGGGCTGAGATACCATATGAGGACCTGGGTACCATATGAGGACCGGGATACCTTATGAGGACTCAGATACCTTATAAGGATCAGGATACTTTTGGGGATGGCGTCAGGAGGGCATGAAATCTTCCAGGTCATGCAGGGCCATGTAGGAGTTGTGATATTCCTTGCAATAGGTTACATCCTCGTCAAACCAGTCCGGGGGCAGAAAAGCCTGGGCGGCCTCGGTACTGCCAAATTCCACCTCAGCCAGGACCAGGGGGGCCAGATCTCCCTCAAACACGTCTAATTCGATGGTGAGACTGTAGTCCTTCGGCGGCGTGGGGAAACCGGGTTTGAAGCCGGGACACTCCAGGGGGATCAGATAACGGGTCTTGGAGAGAATTCTCCCGTCCGCTTTCTCCCGCAGATGATAGTAGGCTTCCTCGCTGAGCCAGAGGTTGTGCTCCTCCCGGGCCATCATGCCGCTGCCCTTGTAGGTCATATAATATTCGTCATTCTCCCTGCGTACCCGCACCACCGGGCTGGTAGACAGGTATGCCTGCTCGATCTGGAGACTGGGATAGCTGTCCAGATTGTCCGGAAGGGATTTCAATGTAAATTTGCGTTCGATTTCCATCTGTATGTCTCATTTCATAAATAGGATTAATTGGATGCCATGGGTTCCAGCGTACGATTTATTATACCCTATTTTCCCCGGAAAAAAAAGAGTGACAGTTGTAAAAAATAAAGGTATAATGGATTAAATATTTTATACAGAGAAAATAATAGGTGGAGGCAGGAACAGATGAGCAGAATTGCGGTTTTTTTTGCGGAGGGATATGAGGAAATTGAGGCGTTGACTGTGGTGGACATCTGCCGCAGGGCGGGGCTGGAAGTGCAGATGGTGTCGGTAAGCGGCCAACAGGAGGTCAATGGTGCCCACGGGATCAGGGTGCGGATGGACAATCTTTTTGATGAAGTGGATTTTGACAGTCTGGATATGATCGTGCTTCCCGGGGGGCTGCAGGGCACAAAGAATCTGGAGGCTCACCAGGGGCTGATGGCTCAGGTGGATGCTTTTGACCGGGCGGGTCGATACCTGGCGGCTATCTGCGCCGCCCCCAGCATACTGGGGCACAGGGGAATCCTCAAGAACAGGAAGGCAGGCTGCTATCCCGGTTGGGAACAGCATCTGGAGGGGGCCAGGGTTTCCCAGGACGAGGCCACAACAGACGGCCATGTGATCACCGGTCGGGGCATGGGATGCGCCATTTCTTTCTCCCTGGCCATCGTAGCCAAACTGTTAGGACAGGAGCAGGCGGACAAGATTGCCGAGGCCATCGTCTACCGCAGCAGGTAGGGACGGCCGGGGCAATGGAGGAGGTTTTCACATTCCTGTTCCATAGACAGAATGGAGAGTAGGAGAGGGAAAGATGGACAGAAAAAGGGAAGAGCAGTTAAACAGGGGACTTCTGGATTTTATTCAGAAAAGTCCCAGCGTATTCCATGTGATTGGCAATCTGAAGAAAAGGCTGGAGGAAGCGGGATTTGTAGAACGGCGAGAGCAGGATGGCTGGGAACTGCAGCCGGGCGGCTCTTATTATGTGACCCGGAACGACTCTTCCCTGGTTGCGTTCCGTCTGCCGGCCGGGGGAAAACTGGAAGAGGAGCGTCCTTTCAGGGGATATCATATCGTGGCGGCTCACAGTGATTCTCCCACTTTCAAGGTAAAGGCTCTGCCGGAGACGGTGGCAGAGAAACAGTATGTGCGCCTGAATGTGGAGAAATACGGCGGTATGATCCTGTCCACCTGGCTGGATCGTCCTCTGTCCGTGGCCGGCCGGGTGGCGGTGCGGGAGTCGGAGGGCGGCGTAGGGACGCGGCTGGTAAACCTGGACAGGGACTTGCTGGTGATTCCCAATCTGGCGGTGCATATGAACCGGGATATCAATTCGGGCTATGCGTACAATCCCCAGGTGGATATGCTGCCCCTGATGGGACTGTGGCAGGAGCCACAGAGCTTAGGAGAACCTGCTCCCCAGGAGCAGATTCTCCGGGAGCAGATTCCCCGGAAGTCTGATGCCGGGGAGTTCGAAATCCTGGAGCAGCCCCCGCTTCAGGGGCAAGCGGTTTCCCAGTCCCCCCAGGGGATGTTGGTTCGGGAGATTGCCCGGGAGCTGGGGATGTGCCCCGAGGATATTCTGGACGGGGATCTGTACCTGTATGTTCGGGAAAAAGGCCGGTTACTGGGTCGGGAGGGTGAATTTATTCTCAGCCCCAGGCTGGACGACCTGCAATGTGTATATGCGGGGCTGGAAGGTTTTGTGTCCACTGTACCAGGCCAATACGCCAATGTACTGGCGGTGTTTGACAATGAGGAGGTGGGCAGCGGAACCAGGCAGGGCGCGGATTCCACGTTTCTGGAGGATGTGCTGCTGCGGATACAGGACAGCCTGGGTTATGGATCTTCCCTGTACAGGCAGATGGTGGCCGACAGCTTTCTGATCTCTGCGGACAATGCCCATGCGGTTCATCCCGCTCACCCAGAGAAGGCAGATCCCACCAATCGACCGGTGCTGGGCGGCGGTATCGTGATCAAGTATCACGGAGGACAAAAGTATACTTCCGATGCCATCTCGGCCGCTCACATGAAACTCTGGTGTCAGCAGGCCGGAGTACCCTGTCAGACCTTTTTTAACCGTTCGGACATGGCCGGAGGCTCTACTTTGGGCAATATCTCTACTTCTCATGTGTCCCTGGCTTCGGTGGACATCGGCTTGCCTCAGCTTGCCATGCATTCGGCGGTGGAAACCGGATGCAGCCGGGCCACGGCCTTCGCGGTGGCAGCGTTACAACAATTTTGGCAGGAGTAATATGGAGCAGACATATTTTCAGAGGGCGATGTCCGATTTTGTCTATGACGTGGCCAGCGGAGGCGCTATCCGTCATCTGACGGATCTGGGCTATACGGTAAAGCAGATACAGGAGAAGCTGGATTTTCCGACTCCGTATGAAAGGATTCGGAGCACTGTATGGAAACATCTGCTGGATACAGGGGTTATTTTCCGGGAGGATCAGGCCGGGGTGGAAGAGAAGGTGGAGTATGTGCGGGAGTATAACAAGTATGGAAAGGCTGGTTTTCGCCGTGTTACAGTGCCGGTGCCTCCTTCCGAATCCCGGGAACCCTGCATTCTCTGTTGCTTTGGTCCGCTGAAAATGAAAGATCCGGAGCGGTATAAGAAAGTGTTGGGGGCGCTGGAACGGGAACAGGCAGAATACATCGAAGGACTTCCCTGGGGGGCGGAAAGGGTTTTTCATCAGCCAAACCGGCGTATGCTGGACATTTACCATGCGCTGGAGCGTGCCGGGCTCTCAGAGGGGGTCTGCTTTTTCCGGGAACTTCCGGGCGGAGGGAATCAGCACGGTGCCAGTGTCTGAACGGTTTCAACGGGATGAACCTGCATGATGCCTGCGTCAGAGCGGTTCCGGCAGGATGAACCGGTATGATGCCAGTGTCAAAGCGGTTTCGACGGAATGAACCTGCATGATGTCCGCGTCTGAACGGTTTCAGCAGGGGGGGCCTGCACTGTCTGTATCTGAGAGCAGGGGATTGCGCTAAAGCGCATATTTGGGAGGAGAGGCGCATACTCTGTCAGGAGAAAACGGCAGATTCCGGGACAGTCCCGGACAGAGAGCGTGTTATGAATCAAAAACTGGAAAACCTGTTGAACCTGGCGCTGGAGACGCCAGAGACGGAACGTATGCGGACGGATAACCTGAATGTGGGGTTTGACGGTGAAAGCCGAACCTGGGAGTTGATCGTGAAGTATCATGGCCGCCTGACCGGCCTGGAAGCCCTGGGGGTGTCGGTGGAGTATCTGATCAATAGTTATGCCATCCTGACTGTGCCTGAAGGACTGGTGGAGGCGGTAAGCAATATTGAAGAGATAGAATATGTGGAAAAGCCCAAGCGATACTATTACCAGGATATAAGTCCTGCAGCGGATTCCTGTATGACACAGGTCACGCTGCGGGATCCTTTTTTGTCCGGGGAAGGTGTGTTGGTGGCGGTGTTGGATTCGGGGGAGCGTGTTATTATATTGTCAGGTTAGTAAAACTTCAGTAAATTCAAGGGGTTCCGCTGATTTAGTTCTACGAAAAAGTGTGGGATGAGAGGTCATTTTTGAGGGAGGACGGGCCCGTTTCAGCAATTAAAAAGAATACCTGCAATTATTTAACACGAGGCAGGTTGAGAATCCGGCAGGGTATTTTTGTATTTATTGATAACAG
>JAAWKU010000163.1 GCA_022797535.1 Lachnospiraceae bacterium
TCTGATCTGTCATTTGGCGGTTTTGACCATATGGGGGCTTGACAAGCGCCCCGGATCATAGGACAATGGTGATACAGTGATCGTGCAAGTGTACATGATCCACGGTACGATGCCAAGGAAAAGCGAGGTAGGAGCATGCGCAGTAATATGAAAAAAGCAGTACTTTCCCTGATGATGGCAGGGTTGGTGGCGGCACAGGCATTATCGGTCCGGGCCCAGACCCAGTGGTATGACGACTCGGACATCGTGCGCGCGGATATCAGCTATGAAGATATGGAATATGTGGGCTATGACCCGGCATATGCTTATAGTCTGATAGAGGAAATGCGCGCATTGTCCCTGGAGCCGGGGAACGAGGAACAGATCATCGCGGATTATGATCTGATGGGCAGGGAACTGGATAAGCTGTACACCCAACAGGCGCTCAATGAGATCCGTTACTACAGGGATGTGAATAATGAGGAATATGCCGGCATTGACAGCCAGCTGCAGCAGGTCTATCGGGAAGTGGTGGATCAGTTTCTGCAGACGGTGCGGGATGTGCTGAGTACGGATTACAGGGAATCCCTGGGGGCCCATATCGGCGATGAGGAGATGGTGGAGGACTATCTGGACTACGAGGATATGACCGAAGAACTGCAGGCCCTGCTGGATGAGGAGAATGCCCTGGAGCAGCAGTATGACCAGGCCAGCATGGCGGAATATACGGTGACGGTAAAGGGAAAGAAATGGACGGAGGAGACCTACAACGAGGCCATGGATGATCTGACCTGGCGGGAGATGCTGGCGATCAGCACGGCGCTGGACCGGGCTAAGAACGAGGCCATATGCCCCATTTTCCTGGACCTGGTAAGGAATCGGAATGCCCGGGCGCGGATATACGGCTATGATAATTACGCCGAGTATGCCTATACCGACCTGTACAACAGGGACTACACCATAGAGGATATCCGTTCCGTGTACGCGGCCGTCAAGGAATATATTGTACCGGTGCTGGCGGAGGTGGAAGAGTATGTCTATGCGGGGAACCTGAATGAACTGCTCTATATGGATCATCTCACGGAGGACTATGTCATAGACGTGGTGGGCCGCCACATGGGGGATATTGACCCGGCCCTGGCAGAGGTGTACCAGTATATGGTGGATTATCATCTGTATGATATCGACTATGACCCGAACAAGATGAATGTGGGCTATACCACCACTCTGTTTGAATACCAGGAGCCTTTTATCTTCAATACGCCGGATTACTCCTATTATGATCTGGAGACCATGATTCACGAGTTCGGCCACTACAACGAGGCGTTCCATGCGGGCACTACCCTGCTCACGGACGTGACCAATATGGATGTGGCGGAAATCCATTCCCAGGGACTGGAACTTTTGTATCTGGAATACGCGGACGATGTGTACGGCGATGGGCTGGGCGACACGGCGCGGCAGATGGTTCTGTATCAGCTTCTGTATTCCGTGGTGGACGGCTGCCTGTACGATGAGTTCCAGAACGCCGTATTTGCGGCGGATCATGACATGACGGCGGAGGAGGTCAATCAGCTGTTCCGCAGGCTTTCTGAGGAATATGGCTACACCTATTATGACAATACCGGTCTGGCCTATGACTGGGTGGATGTGCCCCATACGTTTTCTTCCCCCATGTACTATGTCAGCTATGGAACTTCCGCGCTGGCAGCGCTGGACATCTGGACCATCTCTCTGGAGGACCGTCAGGCCGGTATTGACAAATATATGGAACTGACCACCTACGGGCTGACCACCACCTATTGTGAACTTCTGGAGGAATGTGGGTTAAAGAGCATTTTTGAGGAAGAAACCATCCGGGATATTGCCCGGGCGGTTTCGGACTATGCCTCTGCCCTGGCTTCCGGGGAGAAAAGCGGCAACGGCGAGTCCTTTGGCGGATATGATGGGGATGAGGCCTTTGACCAGTCCATGTGGGAGAGATTTGGCAGTGAACTGGCGGGCGGCCAGGGGGACAGTACATCTGTTCATGAAATGACGGACCTGTTCTTAAAAATATATCTGATCATTCCTCTGGGGGCGGAGGCGCTGACAGTGATTGTCGTTTTGATCATTGTAGCTGTGCTGAAATCCAGGGAGAAGAAGGAGTAACGGCCGTCGGGGGCAGATCCTTACGGTCACCTGCGGGCAGAGTTTTGCGAAAGAGGAACGGTGGAGCGGCCGGAAAAAGAAACAGGGAAAGGAAATAGATCAAATGAGCTGTCTCGGTAATCTGTTGTGGTTTATATTCGGAGGGTGCGTGGGAGGACTGGGCTGGCTGCTGGCCGGATGTCTGTGGTGTATCACAATCATAGGCGCGCCGGTGGGGATGCAGTGTTTCAAGTTTGCATCCATGTCCTTTTTTCCCTTTGGAAAGGAAATTCAATACGGCGGAGGTACGGTGTCTCTGGTGGTAAACATTATCTGGCTTCTGATCTCCGGGATTCCGCTGGCTCTGCATCATCTGGCCTGGGGCTGTATTTTCTGTATCACCGTCATAGGGATTCCCTTTGGCATGCAGCATTTTAAGCTGGCAAAGCTGGCGCTGATGCCTTTCGGAGCCAGCATCGTGTAGAAAATGGGGTGTTTTCGGCTTCCCGGAAGCACCTTTTTGTTATCTTTTAAGATAAAAAGTATTGGTGTACACTCTTGTGGGAGATACGCAGACAAAATAGGAGGAAAAGAAGATGGCAGAGGAATTGAAGAGCAGGAAAGATGTACCGGAGGAGTTGACCTGGGATTTGTCCCACATATATGCCTCAGAGGAGGACATGCTGCGGGATGTGGAGAAGATGGAAAGACTGGCTCGGGAGATCGAGGAGAAGTATAAGGGCCGTCTGGATACGCCGGAACGGATCGAAGCCTGTGTCACGGCTTACAGGCAGGTGTATGAACTGATGACACTGACGGGCAGCTATTGCAATCTGGCGGCATCGGTAGACTACTATGACAATTACAACCAGGAGCGGGACGGCAGGATCAGCCGCCAGATTGCGCATCTGCAGAGTCTGCTGAGTTTTATCAGCAGCGAGATCATGGAGCAGCAGGAGGAAGTCATTGAGAAGGCCATAGAGATCAGTGATGGCAATAAGCATTATCTGCGGAATCTTCTGCGGGAGAAGGCTCACAGGCTGCATCCCGAGGCGGAACGGGTGGTGTCTGCGCTGAGCCGGAGTCTGTACAGCGCGCCCTATGAGATCTACAATATTGCCAAACTGGCGGATATGAAGTTTGATCCTTTCGTGGTGAACGGGAAAGAGTACCCACTGGGATACACCCTTTTTGAGGACGATTATGAGTATGAGCCGGACACCCAGGTGCGCCGGGCGGCGTTTAAGGCTTTTTCCGGGAAGATTCGGGAGTACGAGAACGTGACAGCGGCGGCCTACAATGTCAATTTGCAGACGGAAAAAACCCTGTCAACCCTGCGGGGTTTTGATTCGGTGTATGACTATCTGCTCTTTGACCAGAAGGTCAGCAGGGAACTTTACGACCGCCAGATCGATCTGATCACGGAGAAGCTGGCCCCCCATATGCGCAGATACGCCAAGCTGCTCCAGAAGGTGCATGGGCTGGATCGGATGACTTTTGCGGATCTGAAACTGCCCGTGGATTCGGAATACGCTCCGGCGGTGACCATCCAGGGTTCCAGGGAGTACATCGAGAAGGGTCTTTCCATCCTGGGGGAGGAGTATGTGCAGATGGTGCGCACTGCCTATGAACAGCGCTGGGTGGATTTTGCCCAGAATAAAGGAAAATCCACAGGCGGTTTCTGCGCAAGCCCTTATGGCAAGAATTCTTATATCCTTCTGACCTGGAACAACAAGATGTCAGATGTGTTCACGCTGGCCCATGAATTGGGACATGCGGGACATTTCAAATCCTGTAACAGCAGCCAGTCCATTTTTGACACGGAGGTGTCCACCTATTTCGTGGAGGCTCCTTCCACCATGAATGAACTGCTCATGGCCCATTATCTGTTAAGGACCAGCGAAGATAAGCGCTTCAGGCGCTGGGTGCTGGCCTGCATGATCGGCAACACCTATTATCACAATTTCGTGACCCATCTGATGGAGGCGGCCTACCAGAGGGAGGTGTATCAGCTGGTGGATGCCGGGGGCAGTGTACAGGCGGAAACTCTGAGCAACATTATGCGGAATACTCTGCAGAAGTTCTGGGGAGAGGCGGTGGAGATCAATGAAGGCGCGGAGTTGACCTGGATGCGTCAGCCTCATTATTACATGGGTTTGTACTCATACACATACAGCGCCGGACTCACCATTGCCACCCAGATGTGCAAGCGCATTGAGAACGAGGGCGCAGGCGCCATTGAGGACTGGAAGAAGGTGCTGGCGGCGGGAAGCACACTGTCCCCCGTGGAGCTGGCGGCGCTGGCGGGCATAGATATTACCACCGACGCTCCGTTGCTGGACACCATCGAAACCATCGGAGGCATGATTGACGAGATCTGCGAACTGACCGAACAGTTATAAGGGCGTTTTCAGGAAACATGCGGAACATAATAATAGAGGAGAAAAACATGACTGGACTTGAGATCAATCCCATCACCCGGCTGGACTATCCTGACCCGGATGTGATTCGCGTAGAGGACACCTACTATATGGTGAGCACCACCATGCATTTTATGCCGGGATGTGAAATCCTGCGTTCCTATGATCTGTGTAACTGGGAACATGCGGCATATGTGTATGACCGGCTGGACAGTACCCCCGGCCAGAGGCTGGAGGGGGCGGAAAATATCTATGGCAAGGGTATGTGGGCGGCGTCTATCCGCTATCACAGGGGCATGTATTACATATGCTTTGTGGCCAATGACACCCACAGAACCTATCTGTATACGGCGGACAGCGTAGAGGGGCCCTGGGAAAAACGGTATGTGGAGGGATTTTACCATGACTGCTCTCTGCTGTTTGACGATGATGACAGAGTGTATATTGCCTATGGAAATAAAAACATCTATATCACGGAGTTGAAAAGTGATCTGAGCGGCCCGGCGGAAGGGGGACTGCACAGGCTGGCGGTGAGCGACGAGGGTCATCCCGGTCTGGGGTATGAGGGGACACATTTCTACAAGATTAACGGGAAATATTATCTGTTTTTTATCCACTCCCGAAGGGATTGCTGGAGAAGGGTGGAAGCGTGTTTTGTGGCGGATACCCTGACAGGGGAGTTTACCGGCGGCGATGTGCTGGACGACGACAGAGGGTATTGCGGCCAGGGAGTTGCTCAGGGCGGGATCGTGGATACCCCGGAGGGGAAATGGTATGCCATGCTTTTCCAGGACAGCGGAGCAGTGGGGCGGATCCCCATATTGGTGCCGGTGGACTGGGAGAATGGTTTTCCTGTATTCGGCAAAGAGGGAAAAATTCCGGAGAATTTTGAGATTAAAAGCACCCGTCCCGGATATATCTATCAGCCCCTGGTGGGAAGCGACGATTTCCGGGGGGAACTTAAACCCTGCTGGCAGTTCAATCATGAGCCGGATCCGGCACTGATCCTTCACGACAGGGAGAGGGGCGTCTGGAAGGTGCGGACCGGCAAGGTTTGCAGCAGCCTCACCCAGGCCGGCAACATGATTACCCAGAGGATGCTGTATCCTGGCTGCGCCGGGGAGGTCACTGTGGACGGCAGCGGGCTGGGAGAGGGGGACTTTGCCGGAATCTGTGCGCTTCAGGGATGTTATGGCTTTATAGGTATTACAAGGAGAGAGGGACGGCTGTATCTGTCGGTGCGAACGGTTACTGCCGATGAGGGCTCCATGAAGCCCCTGGGCGCGAATGAACAGCAGGACAGGGAGCAGGCGTCTGTTCTACTGGAGGGAAATGCCGTGCAGCTCAGGCTGGAGGCTGATTTTACCAGGATGAAGGACACAGCCGCCTTTTATTATCGGAAAGCGGATGGGGAGACGGACGCTCCATGGATACAGCTTGGCGGGCCTCACAAACTGTATTTCAAGCTGGATCATTTTACGGGCTGTCGGTTTGGCCTGGCGGTGTATTCCACGAAGGAGCCCGGAGGATGGGCGGCGTTTCGCGATTTTATCTATCGGGAGAGATAGTGTACTGACCGAATTATATTCAGACAAACCTCCTTGCCTAAATTCTCATCGGACTGCGTTGTCGTCGGTCAACGATGCCACCGCATCGCCTCCCTC
>JAAWKU010000164.1 GCA_022797535.1 Lachnospiraceae bacterium
CACCCGGTATATGGTAGAGCGATCCGGCGAATAGGGAACCAGCGACATAAACCCATTGTTGTACCTGGCATACAATACACTGCTCCAACCATTTAATTCAAGGGGCTTGACCCACATGCATATGGTGTAGGAATCGCTGGCGAGTAATTCTGCGGGCAATTCCAGCACATTTTCCCTCACGTCTCCGCCGCCAAACAAAACGCCGCCCCAATTAGCACTGATTCCCTCTGTCAGATGAATCCCCGCTCCAGATGGAACCGCCTGCAGGGTACCGTCCACCGCCGCGTAATCCGTCCAGAAAGGAAACTCTGTGGCCTTTATCTCCGTGCGCAGATTCCTGCCCACAAAGTCCACAAAATCCTCCGGCGCAAGAGGCCGGGAAAAGTAGTCTCCTCCCACGGCGTTACAGCCGCATTCGATGAGATACATGATATCCTCCCGGGAGTCCACACCGTCTGCCACAATGTCCATCTTCAGCTCGCGTCCCACGGCCATCAGCGTTTTCATAATCCGACGGGCCTTGTGACTCCCCAGCGCATGCTGCAAATATTCCTTCTGGAATTTCAGAGAGTCAATGGGCAGCATATCCCAGTACCGCAGACTGGCAAAATCCAGTCCCACACCGGTGAGAGATACCCGGAAACCACTTCGGTGCAGCGCTTCCACATTAGCGAACATACCCTCTTTGCCCCTGGAAAAGGCCGACTCATCAATTTCCAGTTCAATTTCTTCCGCCTTTACGTTATAATCACGCAGAAGTCTTTCCAGCCACGGCAGAAGGTTTCCATTTAAAAGCTGCAGCCGTGAGATCCGCACCCCCACTTTGCCCGGCCACTCTTTTTTTCCTCGGAAGGCGGCAAGATCCTGAAAAACCTTCTCCAGAATCCATGCATTGAGCTCCGCCACAAACCCATTCCTTACAAACAACGGCAAAAACTCTTCCTGTCCCCGGCAGCGGCCATCTGCCATATTCCAGACCACATAGACCTGGGCCATATAGAGTCTGGGCGTCTGGGCCATGATAATGGGTACATAGCGCACTTCAAATTCCCTGTCAGCCAGGGCCTGCTGCTGCCTTTTCTCCATCTCCAGTTCGCCCAGCACGATCTCTGCGATATCGTTGAACACCACGTACTGCCCCTTGCCGTTGTCCTTGGCGTGGTACATGGCCATGTCACTCTTCATCAACGTATCTTCCAGGGTTTTCCCCACCTTTTCATCATAAAGAATGCCGATGCTCATGGAGATATTGGTCAGGATGTGCTCTGCCCCCTCCTTGCTCCGTACCCGCTCAATGATGTTGCCCGCAATCCGGCAAAGGCCTTCCCGGCTGGTCTCCTCCTGAAAGATAAGCACAAACTCATCACCGCCCATCCTGACCGCATGGGCCGTGGGAGCACATTGTCGGAGAATACCGGAAATATTTATCAGCAACGCGTCTCCTTCGTTGTGGCCATAGATATCGTTGACTGTCTTAAAATTATCCACATCCAGGAACATAAAATGAATCCTGCTGCCCGGCTCCAGCCCCTGGTAATAGGTATACATGGCCTGCCGGGTCCACAGCCCCGTGAGATAATCCAACTCATATGTCATCCCGGTTTCCTCCTTCCTGATCAAAGTTTCGATTCAGAATTCCACTGGTGATCCGGTTTCGGCCGCACACAAGTCCGCGCCTTGGCCAGCGCCTACAGCGCCTTGATCCGCTCCACGGCCTCCACCGTGTTCTCGTAACTGCCAAAAGCCGTGAGACGAAAATACCCCTCTCCGCTGGGCCCAAAGCCCACGCCGGGCGTTCCCACCACATTGGCTTTCTCCAACAGATAGTCAAAGAAGTCCCAACTGCTCATGCCCCCGGGCGCCTTCAGCCAGATGTAGGGCGCATTCACGCCGCCGGAAACCGTGTATCCCGCCTCCTTAAGTCCCTGAGAGATATAGGCGGCGTTCCTCATATAATAAGCCACCTGTTCCTTCAGCTGGTCCCTGCCTTCCCGGGAGTACACCGCTTCACCGGCCCGCTGTACAATATAAGGAGCCCCGTTGTACTTGGTCCCATGGCGTCTGGCCCAGAGGCTGTGCAGGCTTACATCCCCGGCTTTCAGCTCCCGGGGAATCACTGTAAAACCCAGGCGAACGCCGGTAAAGCCTGCATTCTTGGAAAAAGAACGCAACTCAATGGCACAGGTTCGGGCTCCCTGACACTCATAGATGGAATGGGGCACATCCTCCTCGGATATATATGCCTCATAGGCAGCGTCATAGATGATCACCGAACCTACCCTGTTGGCATAATCCACCCACTCCTGCAGCTGCCCCCTGGTAATTGCAGCCCCTGTGGGATTGTTGGGAAAACACAGGTAGATGATATCCGGTGTCTCCTTCGGCAGGTCGGGAGCAAAACCGTTTTCCGCCATGCAGGGCATATAGATTACATCGCTCCAGGTTTCCGTCCGGCTGTCATAGCAGCCCGCTCTTCCTGCCATCACATTGGTATCCACGTACACAGGGTAAACCGGGTCACAAACAGCAATCCGATTGTCCAGGCTGAAAATCTCCTGGATGTTGCCGGAGTCACACTTTGCACCGTCCGAAATAAAAATTTCCTCCGGTCTGATATCACAGCCCCTGGCTTTATAGTCATTCTCAGCAATGGCATCCCGAAGAAACCCGTAACCCAGATCAGGCGCATAACCCCGAAAGGTAGCCGCATCCCCCATCTCCTCCACTGCGCCGTGCAGGGCACTGATGATGGCCGGAGCCAGAGGCTGAGTCACATCGCCGATGCCCAGCCGAATAATCCTCTTATCCGGGTGAGCCGCCGCGTAAGCATTCACCTTCCTGCCAATATCGGAAAAAAGGTAACTCCCCGGCAATTTCAAATAGTTCTGGTTAATTTTAAACATATTTCCCCCTCATATACGGTGGTCGCAGGCCCGGTCATATATACCAGATTCTCCTCCCGGTCCCAGCTAACCCGGATTTCCCCGCCCAGTACGCCCACGGTAACGCTACTGTCTGTCAGGCCGTTCAGCACACAGGCAACCGCCGTGGCGCAGCATCCCGTGCCGCAGGCCAGGGTTTCCCCTGTGCCCCGCTCCCACACACGCATCTTTACATGCCGTCTGTCCACCACCTCCACAAACTCCGTGTTGGTGCGGTTGGGAAACAGTTCATGGCTTTCAAACAGCGGCCCTGTCTGCTCCAGCTTCAAAGCCCCCACATTCTCCACAAATACCACGGCATGGGGATTCCCCATGGACACACAGGTCATACGGTATGTAGTTCCTCCCACCCGGATGGGAACATCCACCGCCCGTTCTCCGGAAAGCACAACTGGAATCCGCTCCGGTTCTAATATGGGACTGCCCATGTTCACCCGCACCTGGGAAACTTTGTTTTCCTGATCCACCGTAAGTTCCAGATATTTGACCTGACCAGCGCTGACAATGGATATCCTTTTGCTGTCCGTAAGCCCCTTGTCATACACATATTTCGCCACGCAGCGGATTCCGTTGCCGCACATCTCGGCCCTGGTACCGTCCGCATTGTACATCTCCATCTCAAAATCAGCCGTTTCGCCGGGATTGATAAAGATAACGCCGTCCCCGCCCACACCGAAATGCCTGTCACTCAGAAAACGCACCGCCCGGGGTTTGTCCTCCTGAGGAATTTTCCAGGCGGCTCCGTCAATATAGACATAATCGTTGCCGCATCCATGCATCTTGGTAAATTTCATCCGTTCAAATTCCATCCGTTCTGGCCACCGCCTTTCCCTTATCCATCATAATCTCTTTTTTCCGAAAATGCAAATCCCTTTTCCGTCATAAACACTTTTTTCCCCGCATACTTTATATTAACAACGAGCAAAGCTACCAAGCACGCATTAAGGAATATTGCAGGCAGGACCGGCAATATCCCGGAAAGAGGTAAGCATGAGCGCAAAGACAAAAATCGTAGTACTCCATATGAAAGAACTGATTTATACCGGAATCTTCGCCGTGCTGGGCATCCTGTTCGTGGTGTTGCTGGTCATGATGTTCCTTCCGGACAAAGAAGAATCCTCCCAGCCCGATGCCCCCACAGGAACGGAGAGCCCCGGCGACGGCACGGATTTGCCGGGCGACATCTCACCCGCCTCCGACGCGGTCTCTCTCTACATACCGGGCGTATATAACACAGAACTGGTTCTGGGCGACCAGACGCTGAATGTGGAAGTCATGGTAAACAGGGACGCCATCACCTCCATTCAGCTGGTGAACCTGAGCGACGCTGTGGCCACTATGTACCCCCTGCTCCAGCCCGCCTTCGATTCCCTGGCGACCCAGATCTGCGAGCAGCAGTCGCTGGACAATATCAGCTACGATGCAGACAGCAAATATACTTCGCTGGTACTGTTGGAAGCCATACGGAACTCTCTGGAAAAAGCGCAGCCTTAGTCACTAAGGCGCGCTTTTTGCCTTTGCACACAGAATTTCCAATTCTTCTACGGAAAAAAGATAATGCCTGTTGCAAAACTGGCAGTTCACTTCTATCTCTCTGCCCTCCTCAATCATCTCCCGCAATTCCTCCCGTCCAATGCTGATCAGGGCCTTCTCCACCCGGGACTTGTCGCAGTTGCAGTAAAACCCGGTGTCCAGGGTCTCCGTATACTCCACTTCCAGCCCCGCCAGCAATCTCTGCAAAATCTGTTCCGGCGTGTGGCCTGCCTCCAACATGGCGGTCACGGAGGCTACCTCCGACAGATTTTCCTCCAGCCTGGTGATCACGGATTCCTCAGTGTCAGGCATCAGTTGAAGAAGAAAACCGCCGGCCTGCTTTACTGTGTTGTCCCGCTCCATCAGCACCCCCAGGCCCACGCTGGAAGGCACTTGCTCGGATGTGGCAAAATAGTACGTCAGGTCCTCCGCTATCTCCCCTGTCTGCAGGGGAATCTGTCCCACATAGGGCTCCCTCAACCCCATGTCCCGGATCACACGCAGCACGCCGGGACCCAACGCTCCGGATACATCCAGCTTTCCCTGAGCATTGGCAGGAAGAATCACATCCGCCACCAGAGGATATCCCTTGACACGCCCCTGGCTGTCTGCCGTCACCGTAAGGCCCCGGCCGGGGCCTTCTCCCCGGATCTGCAGGGTCAGCAAATCCTTCTCCCCTTTCAGCATAACGCCCATCATAGCCCCGGCCGTCAACAGACGGCCCAGGGCCGCCGTCATCACCGGGCTGGTGTTATGAGCCTGCCTGGCCTCTTCCACCAGATTTCTAGTGGTGGCTGCAAATGCCCGGATCTGCGTTCCCGCAGCTGTGGCGCGTACAATATAATCCTTCATTCCAACCTCCTCTGCCCCTTGCTGCATTCCCGGGCCAACAGATATACTCTCTCACTGCTGTGCGTGACTTCCCCCAGGGTATCCGCATCCAGCAGCCGTACCACCCTCATTCCTGCCTGCTCCACCAGCCTGCGCATGGCTTGGGGGGTATAACCTCTCTGGAAATGATTCTCCGTAAAACGGCGAAAATGATCCCCCTCTTCCCGCACAAAAACCGTCAGGTCATACTCGTTGACCTGCTCCTCATGGTGATAATAATTTTCCCAGATAAAGCTGCAATCCTCCCGATTCTCCGCTATGGTGGCGTCCCCGATCACCTGACTGTATTTGTAGACTGTGTTAAAGTCAAACAGAAACAGCCCGCCAGGATACAGGTAATTATCCACCAGTTGGAACACCTGCAGAAGCTCCTTTTCCTCCAGCAGATAATTGAGGGAATCACACACGGAAATCACCGTGCCCACTGTACCATACAGTTCCAACTCCCGCATGTCCTGCAGCAGATATAGAATGCCGCTTCCGCTCTCTTCCCGCTTCTCCATGGCGATCTCCAGCATCTCAGAGGAATTGTCCACGCCGATCATATCGTAGCCCTTTTGACTGAGCAATTCCGTCAGGGTACCTGTGCCGCAGCCCAAGTCCAGCACCAGATTCCGCTCGGAGGCCAGCAGATCCTCCTGTGTCCCGGAAGGCGCCGCACCGCTCTCCGGGCGCATCCCCCCCAGCGGCCTGCTGATTCCATACTCCCGAATCAAGGCGTCAATATTTTCGCACCACTCCCCGTAGGGGGCGTTGTCCATCAGTTCATCATATACCCTGGCAAAATCCGAATATGCAT
>JAAWKU010000014.1 GCA_022797535.1 Lachnospiraceae bacterium
GGAAGCCTTTAACGCATGGCGGCAGGACACCCAGGTGGTACCCATGGAGCAGAGCAGGGAGGCTCCCAGGCACAGGAAAGCTGCCAGCCAGTCAAACACGAACACCACATTCCCCAGCCGGTACATCATGCCGTAGGCCTTCCAGATCACCACGGGAAAAATAATGATGCCCAGGAAATACCCGGCCGCGCATCCTCCCAGGGCGGCGCTGCCGGCATAAAACAGATATTTGCCCATGATGTTTCCGTTTCCGTGGCCCAGGGCTTTCAGCACCCCGATCTGGGTGCGCTGTTCCTCCACCATACGGTTCATGGTGGTCATGCATACCAGTGCGGCCACCAGAAAGAAAAACACGGGAAACACATTGGCGATGCCTTCCACGATGCTGGAATCGTTCTCAAAAAGGGCATATCCCACATTGGTATCCCGGCCCAGCACATAGGTGCGGGGTTTTTGAATGGCCGCGATTTCACCTTCTGCCTCCTCAAGTTCCCGCTCTGCCTCTCCTTTTTCCCTTTCCGGTTCTTTCCTGGCGTCTGCCAGCTCGGCTTCGATCTCCTTCACCACCGCCAGATATCTCCGTTCTCCCTGTTCCTGGCAGTACTCTTTCCACTGAGGCTTCCGCTCTGCCATGTAGGCGTCATACTGCGGAGAGTAGATCCGGTGGTCCATATCGAATTTAACATAGATTTCTGTATAGTAATCCGTGGCAAATCCCTGAGGCAGCAGGTACATGAATCCGTCCACCCGACCGTTTCCCAGGGAACTGTTGCCTCGCTCAAACTGGATATAAGCGGATGCCTGGGCGATGCCCACGATGGTGTATTCCGGGAAGGCAAAATTGTTCAGGTCTTTTTGCTGGTTGTTTTCGGAGAGGATGATTTTGCTGCCCAGAGCCTCCTCCCCGTAAAGATTGGCATCCACAATACATTCTGAGGCTGTCTCCGGCATTCTTCCCGCCACCAGTTCCAGGCCGTTGATTTGTTTCAGCAGGGCCTTGAGCACGCCTTCGTTGCCTTCCCCGCACATATAGAGGATATCCGCTTCCACCGCGCCCTCCACCGCCCGCACATGCTCCTTCTGCCCCAGGGCCTGCACGTCCTCTTCCTGGAAGCCCAGGGTGGACAACAGCCGGTAGTCAAACAGCTGGTGTTTCTGCAGATAATCATGGGCGGATTCCACCATGACGGTCCTGGTGACTTTCAGTCCCGCAAAAAAGCCCACGCCCAGGGCCACAATGGCGAAGATGGCCAGGTAGCGTCCTTGCCAGCCCCGGAGGCTCCTACGATAACGCAGAACTCCCCCTGCCGGATTTGAAAATTCACATCGTGAAGCGCCTGTATGGACACTTTCCCCGTGCGGTATATTTTGCTCACATCCTGAAATTCCACAAATGCTCCCATGGCCTGCCTCCAATTTACCCGTTCCGGCGGGTTATTCATTCATACTGATTTTCCAGGCTGCGAGGCCTGTGCAATCATCATAGTATGTCCTTATTGGGAAAATACATAGATTTAGACTTTATAATGAGTTTTCACAGAATATTTTAATTTTATTTAAAAAAAGATTAAAGAAAAAGATCGGAATGAAATTCCGGCTGCCAAAAACTCAGGGCAGCCGGATGCTCTTCCATATTTTGTCTCTGCGTTGCCGTACAAAGCCATATAGCTCTATGGCTCTGTGTGCGCAGGCGTGGTTCTTTTCATTTGCGAAATAGGCGGTAAAAAGCAGTTCGATACATTCCATCACACAGGGGATGGCCTCCTTTTCCATGGGGTTCAGTTCCAGAACGCTCTCATACCCTTCAAAGAGGTCTTTCAGAAGCACAAACCATTCCTCCTCTGTGACGGCAGATTCCTCCTCCGCCAACAATCCCAGCAAGAAGTAACACAGGTCAAAAATCCGTATATTTCTCTGGCTGAGGTCAAAGTCGATATACCCGGAGAAAACTCCCTCCGCAAACAGGAAATTGCCAAAGTGGATATCCCGATGAATCAACTGTACAGGGAGCTGCCCATAATGTCCCGTCAGATCTGAGACTGTCCGGGCATATGCTTCCCGGGAAATGTAACGCCATCCGTCTGCTTCCATGCTGTCTCTGACCCATCCGTTCATTTCGTCAAGCAGGCTGTTGTCCCAGGCGTCTGCAGGTTCACAATTCCGAAAAGCCGTATGGAGTCTGGCAATGACCTGGCCCATTAATCGGATCATGGAACTGTGGGGCTGTGTGACCGGGGATCCCGGGAGTTTTTCTGAGAGGAAATAGAGGGCTCCGTCCATAGGCAGGAACAGAGAACCGTCACAGGTGGGAACCACCCGGGCTACAGGAAGATTCTGTTCGCTTAACAGCCGCAGCATTTTCAGGTTACGTTCCAGTGTTCCCGGCTCCCGGTATACTTTCAGCACATGGTCCGGGCCTATCTGCCAGGCTGTGTCCTGGATCCGCTCCACGCTCTGCTCCTGCAATCCCCAGCAGGACAGCACCCTGCCCAGGCCATGGCTGTACAGTTCATAGAACCCATAGGGTTTTTCCTCCCCATCGTTTATATCTCTGTACATTCTGGTATCTGCCAGAAGAAAACCGGCCTTTTCAATGGTTTTCCGGGAGGCAGTATTGTCCTCCCTCACGGTGGCAATCAGTTTTTGCACGCCGTAATGGGTAAAAAAATATCCGGCGTAAGCGGCTGCTGCTTCCGTGGCATACCTCTTTCCCCGGTATGGACTGCCGATGAAAAAGGTGATGCCCACTTGTCCCAGGTCCTGATAGTGGGAGCAGCCCACGGAGCCCAGCAGCATTCCTCCGGACTTCTCCGTTATGGCATAGGCCAGGTATTCCCCATGCGGGTCATCGGCTCGATCCAGATCCAGGGCTTGCCGGATCCAGGAACCCATCCATTTCCGGCAGTCTTTGCAATCCCCGAAAATTTCTGTCAGGCTGCCGTCCGAAGCCATTTCGATGAAGGCTTCTTCGTCCTCGGGCTTCAGACTGCGAATGATCAATCTTTCTGTTTCTATGTACATGGGATTCTCCTCTCCTTAAATATTCCAGTTGTTTCCCTGTGATGCCCTGCCACGGCAGGCTATTAACGCGGGATTCCGCGCCACAGGGACAAAGGCCGTTTTCTACGGATTCGTATACAGGAGCAAAGTATTCTTTCTCTGGCTCTGTACCATAGAAGTGAGGGTATCTCCCCATGCTTCTGTACCACAGGAGCGAAACTTCTACGCATGGGCCAGAGAGGGAATCCGCAGTTTCTCCTGCTCCAGAAATCCCAAAGGGTCTCCCTTTACGAAAAGAGTGCAATCTTCCTCCCATAGTTCCGTTACCTGGCAGGGGGCGCTGCCTGCGGGAGTGAAGCCCAGAGTCACCTGCCGGACGTCACCGCCCAACAATTCCAGCACTTCGGCCAGTTCCGTCAGCCTGCTGGAAAACACATTGTGCAGTAATAGCCGGTCCCCCTGGCGCTCCGCCACTATATAGGTGTCACTGGGTGCATGGTAATACACGTTATTCTGGAGAAACCCGGTGATATAAAAGAACAAAAGCCCCCTGTTGCCGATCAGATCCAGCCGGCCCCGGAATATACTGCGTTCGGCCGACTCCCCAAGCCGTTCCCGGGCAGCAGGGCAATCCATGGCCAAAGGCTGGAACGCCCATGCCCCGGAACCCTGGAGAGACAGGGAATGCAGATACTCCCTGCTTTTCCGAAAGCCGAATCTGGGATAGAAATCCAGCACGCTGTCATTGGCAAAAAGATAAATACCTTCCGTGCGATCCTCATAGTCCGCCGCAATCCGTTCCATGAGTGCCCGGATATAGCCCCGATGGCGGTAAGCCGGGTCCGTCATCACTGTACCCAGCTGCAGAAAATGCCTCGCCGCGCCGTCAAACAGAAAGTCCGTGCGGTTTACGGACACATTCGCCACCACCCGCCCGTTTTCCACCACAGAATAGGGACTGTAGGCATCCCCCCAGAAACCGTTTTGATACCAATTCTCAAAGTCCAGTCCGAAAGTCTTGTCCGCCAGTTCGTTAAAGCTGCGCCGGAGGCCAGTGTCATCCCGGTAATCTTTTATTATTTCCATTTCTTTTCTCTCTTTCCGCTACTGCATGCACAAAACAATGGTTGAGAAAGACATTAAAATTCCTGAATGATCTCAACAATCTCTATATCGCCGCTCACCAGATATTCCGGAATAGGGGGAGCCCCTGAAGGATTGGGCTCATTTTTCCAATATCGCTCTGCCATCTGCAGATTTTCCTCCTTGTGGACGGTGGCGTCAAAGCATCTGGAAGCGTCCCCCACAAAACGGTTCCCCGTGACCTTGACCTTCACGATCTGGAAGGTGGGCCTGCCCAGGTCCATAAAGTATTCTGCCCACTCTCTGGAACTTTGCAGGGCTTCTGACACATACAGGCATCCCATCCTTGAGGGATAATAGGGGTATTTTTCCCGCCGTACCTCTTCCAGAGCCAATTCCCGCAAAGCCACCACCACCGGGTATTCCAGTTCCGCTCCCTGATATTTTAGAGGATCCCGGTAGATCTCATTCACTGTCTCCAGTCTTGCCATTACCCTTTCATAGACGCCGCTGTGATGTGTCTCGTCAAAAATAATATGTTGTCCCAAACGCATGGGCCTCTCAGTCACCACATGATACGCATAAAATGTCTCTTCCATAAGTACCTCCCTTATCTGTCTTTATTTTATCAGAAAAGGTTATTGCCGGCCACCTTGGAATTCTTTCTAAAAAAGAATGAGCCGCTCCTGGAAGAGCCGGCCCATTGCCTTATTATTTCATGCTTCTGATAATACGCTGTATGCTTTTGACGGACAGATAATACTTTTCTCCCAGTTCCGAAGCGGTCATGCCGCTGCGGTAATCCGCATAAATCTGTTGGTTCCTGTGGGACAATTCCTGGGTAATCCTGGTCTGGGAACCCCATTTCAGGCGGTTCTCCGAGCGTCTGGGAATATAAATGTTTTCACCGTCCACATACTGCTGTATCAATTCAATCACTTCAACCGGCAGGATCTCTCCTGCGTTCCGATAGCCCATGTCTGCCTCCTAAATGCGTATTTTCTTTTAGGATCAGCAATGGCTATGGCAACTGACAATTCTTTCTGTATTGCGATAGCCAGTGCTACGCAAACATAACATATCTTCTCATAAAGAATTTCCCTCCTTTCGGACTTTGCCTGTACACGGGCGTTTTTACAGGAAGTATATTTTCCGGGGCATCGGCATGTTTGACATTCTACCCGGGTAAAATAAATCCCGATTGTGTAATCGGGCGGGCAAGCAGGCCGATTCCTGGGATAACGCTACACAAAGGATACCATAAGATTTAAATGATCGCAAGCCGTTCCCGGCATCACAAATCCCTCTGCACATACCAGGATTTTCCATATAAATATACAGCCGCCACGTCCATACTATTAGGGAATTCTCCGCCGCTTTACTCAACGGGAGCGGGACCGGTGGAATCCCGGATGATCAGCGGCGCCCGCAGCAGGATGGAGCCGATGGGAAGTCCCCCCAGCAGACAATTAATGGCAAAATACCCGCAGCGTCCCAATCCGATGCGGTCCTGCCGGATGGTGGTCAGGGGAGGTGTGGTGTAGGCGGTCATGGGCAAGTCGTCAAAACCGATGATACTCAAATCCCGGGGAACCTGGATGCATCGGTCGCTGCACTCCGTCATGGCGGAAAAAGCCCGCACGTCATGGGAGAAGAGGATGGCGGTAACGCCCTGCTCCAGCAGTCTGGGAATATAGGTTCTGGTGGATTCCGCCACAAAGTAGCCCAGGCCGATGTAATCCTCGTTGACTTCCAGCTTATACTTTTTCATGGCTCCCAGATAGGCCCGGTACCGAGCCTTCAGGATATAGGAATCCAGAGGCCCGGAGATCAGCCCAATCTTTTTGTGTCCCAGCCCCACCAGGTGCTTGATAGCCAGCTCTATGCCCTCCTGGTTATCACAGCCCACGGAGGCGATATAGGGATTGTTCTTAATATAGTTGTCATACAGCACGGTGGGAACCTGGGTGGTTTTGAACTCCTGCATCCAGGGATCCAGCAGAGAAAACCCCAGCACGAAAGCCGCCTGATAACCATGGTCCAGCATAAATACTCCGTAGGGGGTCAGCCGCTGGAATTCCATGGTAAGGGGAACCACTTCCACGCTCCATCCGTCGGCTTCCGCCATCTGCAGGAAGCCCTGTACGATATCATGGCCGAACTGGTTGGGGGTCTCGTAGTCCATGTTTTCAATTAAAATGCAGAGTTTCTTTTCCGCCCCGTAGCTTTTTCTGCTGATGTAGCCCATCTCCGCAGCGGCTTCCAGGACTCGCTTGCGCATGGCGGCGCTGATGTCCGTGGCGTTGTTCAGCGCCTTGGAAACGGTGCTTTTGGAAATACCGAGTTTGGCGGCGATATCGGATATAGTAGTCATAGGTACGCTCCTGCGGGCCTCAGGCATATATGCCGGAAGATCCGTGTTCTGTAGGCAGCCAGCTCTCCGAAAACGGTTTCGAAACGAAAAACCATGATTTCTCCCGAAGAACGGCTGAAACTTTGTGAAAAGTGCCAATAAAAAATCTGTTCCGAAACTTATTATAGCAACAGGATGGGAGGAAGGCAAGAATTTTTTTCTAAACTTTTCCTGAAAATCTTTTGGAATTCTTGGAAAGAACCCGGATTTATGCGGTATTTTCCCTCTGCGTGCATCGAAAAGATAAAAAAAGAGGTTTCGAAATACAAAAAGGAAAAAGCAGGAAAGAAAGTATACATATTGCACAATATACCTTTGAAACACTGTGCATATGTGTAATAAGTCACAAAAATAGTGGTTGACTTATGAAATCACCTGTGGTAATTTAGGGAAGAACAACATACCGAAACTTGTTTCGGCAACCATGTATGAAGGAGGAATCAAATTATGAAAAAGAAAGTTTTAGCATGTACTTTGGCAGCGGTTCTGTCCGTTTCCATGCTGGCAGGCTGCGGCAATGACGGCGGCAACAGTGGCAGCAGTGATGCTGGCAGCGGCAGCACCCAGCAGAGCAGCGACAGCGGGGCGGACGCCGGAAACACAGACAACGGCGGCAGCGCCGAAGTGACGGATGTGGCCCTGAAGGTGTGGTGCCCTCAGAACCAGGTTGACACCGGCGTTATGGCGGAGCAGCAGGCAGCCTTCGCCGCGCTTCATCCCGAGTGGAACATTACCTGGACCACCGAGATCGTGGGTGAGGACAATGCCAAGACTGAGGTACTGAAGGATGTGGACGCTGCTGCGGATGTGTTCCTGTTCGCTTCTGACCAGCTGATCGAGTTGGTGGATGCAGGCGCCATCGCCCAGCTTGGCGGCGAGGCAGAGAAGATGGTGAAGGAGACGATTGCTGATTCCGTACGCGCTACCGCTATGATTGGAGACGCTACCTATGCCATTCCTTTCACCCACAATACATTTTTCATGTTCTATGATAAGACCATCATGGACGAGAGCGATGTGACTTCCCTGGAGAAGATTATGGCCAAGGAAACTGCGGACAATGTATACAACTACTATTTTGAGTCCTCAGGCGGCTGGAAGCTGGGCGCTTACTACTACGGCGCAGGACTGACCGTGTTCGGTCCCGAGGGCAATGACCTGGAGGCAGGCGTAAACTGGAACAACGAGACCGGCGTGGCTGTCACCAACTATCTGATCGACCTGATCAACAACCCGAAATGTGCCTATGACGGCGAGATCGCCGTATCCGAGCTGATCGAGGACCACAGGCTGGGCGTATGGTTCGACGGTTCCTGGAACTATGATACCTACAAGAACATCCTGGGCGATGACATGGGCATCGGCGTGATCCCCACCTTCAATCCCGATGGGAACGATTATCAGATGCTGGGCTTCTATGGTTCCAAGTGCATCGGTGTGAACGCTCACTCCAAGAACATGGTGGCGGCTGTGGCTTTCGCTACTTTCCTGGGCAACGAGGAAAACCAGACCCTGCGTTATCAGAAGTCCGCGCAGATCCCTACCAACATTAATGCCGGCGCCAGCGAGGCGGTTTCCGCTGATCCTCTGGCAGCAGTCATTGTGAAGGAAGCCAACGAGGCCAGCGTTATGCAGCCCTCTCACTCCGTATTCTCTTCCAGGTACTGGACCTATGCGGGCGCCATCCCTACCGAGATTAGAAGCGGCGCCATCAACAAGGACAATGTGCAGGAGAAGCTGGATGCTTTCGTAAAGGCCATGACGGAGTAATCCTGGGGTATCTCTCACAGGCGGCAGAATGAAAGTAAAGACGGAAAATTGAGATTTGGAGCTAAGGATACCTGGGGGTTTCCTTAGCTCCCCTAAAATATGAGGAGGTTCCGTATGGGGGCTTTGAAGAAGAATAAATTGCAGACAACTTCCGGGAGACCCAGCGATGCAAGTGTCGGTGAAGCGATTGTAAAAGGAAACGCGCTCACAAAGGGCTCGCTTTTTGTCTTTGGCCTCGGAAATATTTTGAACAAACAGGTAATACGGGGGTTGATCTTCCTGGCAATCGAGATCGCCTATATCTTTTACATGGCAACATTCGGCATAAGTTCCATCGGGAACTTTATTACCCTGGGTACCAAGGAGCAGGGACAGAGCTACAACGAAGCCCTGGGTATCTATGAATATACTGCGGGAGACAATTCCATGTTGTTCCTGCTGTACGGTGTAATCACCATTGTACTTACGCTGGCTGTCATCTTTGTGGCCTGCATGTCTGCAAAGAGTGCTTACTGCACTCAGCTGCGCAGGGAGCGGGAAATGCATATTCCCACCTTCAAGGACGATTTGCTCTCCCTTCGGGAAGAGAATATCCATACCGGATTGATGGCTCTGCCCATCATAGGTATCATTATTTTTACCATTGTACCGCTGGTATTTATGATCCTGATTGCGTTTACCAGCTATGACCATGAGCATCAGCCGCCCGGAAATCTGTTTACCTGGGTGGGTTTAGATAATTTTAAGACTATGTTGGGACAGGGAAGCAAGCTGGCAGCCACCTTCTGGCCGGTACTCAGCTGGACGCTGATCTGGGCGGTGTTCGCCACCTTCAGCTGCTTTATACTGGGTATTATCCTGGCCCTGTTGATCAACCGCAAGGGTACCCGGATTAAGGGTTTCTGGAGATTTATGTTTGTGCTGTCCATCGCAGTGCCCCAGTTCGTATCCCTGCTGAGCATGAGAACCATTTTCAACGCCAATGGTCCTGTAAACGTGCTGTTGCGGGAGATTGGCATGATCGGCGCTACGGAGTCTGTTCCTTTCTTTACAGACCCTACGCTGGCCAAGATCACCATTATCTGCATTAACCTGTGGATCGGTATTCCCTTTACCATGCTGTCCACCACAGGCATCCTGCAGAACATCCCGGCGGAGTTGTATGAGGCGGCCAAGATTGACGGCGCCAGCGCATTTGTAATCTTCAGGAAAATTACAATTCCGTATATCGTATTCATCATGACGCCCAACCTGATCACTTCCTTTACAGGCAATATCAACAACTTCAACGTGATATTCCTGTTATCCGGGGGCGGGCCCGACACATTGGATTACTATTACGCGGGCAAGACCGACCTGCTGGTCACCTGGCTGTACCGGCTGACCATCACGCAGAAGGACTACAATCTGGGAGCCGTAATCGGCATCCTGGTGTTCATTATTCTGGCTACTTTGTCACTGTTGACCTACCGGCATACCGGTTCCTACAAAGATGAGGGGGCGTTCCAATAATGAAAGCAAAAAGATTTATCACCAACACATTCGTCCATATATTGCTGGCCATACTCAGCTTTATCTGGGTGCTGCCCATATTTTATGTGGTGCTGACCTCCTTCAGGAAAGAGGGCGGTTCTTACAAGAGTTATATCTGGCCCCGGGGTTTTACGCTGGACAATTATGCCAATCTGTTCAAGCCCACCAGCCAGATCGACTTCTTCCGCTGGTTCACCAACACTTTGGTGATCGCCATATTCAGTACGATCATTGCGGCGTTCTTTGTATTGTGTGTGTCCTTCTGTATGAGCCGCCTGCGGTTTAAGATGCGTAAGCCCTTTATGAATATTGCCCTGATTCTGGGCATGTTCCCCGGCTTTATGTCCATGATTGCCGTGTACTACATCCTGAAGGGCCTGGGCTTTCTGGAGACGGGCATACTGAAGCAGATTGCGCTGGTGATGGTATATTCCGGCGGCGCGGGTCTGGGATTCTATATGGCCAAGGGCTTCTTTGACACGATACCCAAGACCATAGACGAAGCGGCTTACATCGACGGAGCTACAAAGTGGGATACCTTTATCCATGTAACCATCCCCATGTCCAAGCCGATCATCACCTACACGCTGATCACTACTTTCATGGGACCCTGGGTGGATTACATTTTCGCCAAGGTTATCATGGGTAACGACACCAAGTACTACACCATTGCCATCGGTCTGTGGACCATGTTGGAGAAGGAGTATGTGGAAACCTTCTATACGCAATTCTATGCAGGCTGCGTATTGATATCCATTCCCATATCCATCCTGTTTGTACTGACACAGAGATGCTATGTGGAAGGATTGTCGGGAGCTGTTAAAGGATAATGCGGAGCCGCTGCGAATCAGTACTTCTTTTTGCAGCGGCTCTTTTTTTGACCTGTTGAGCGGATTTATGTACGGAAATAAGCGCCCTTTGGAGCGGGCGAGTGGGAGTTGGTATGGATAGATTTCAGTATTCCAGGGAGTTTGATGATTTATATGCCTATGACGGGAAGGACCTGGGAGCGGCCTGCACGCCCCTGGGGACGGATTTCAGACTGTGGGCGCCTTTTGCTGACAGAGTGGAATTGTGCCTGTATGGGGAGGAGGCCGGTCAGGCGCAGCCCCTCCGTGTTCTGGACATGGAAAAGGGCCGGAGAAGTGTCTGGAGCCGGCGTCTGGAAGGGGATTACCATGGATATTATTATGATTACCGAATCTGGACGAATGGGGAATCCCTTCGGACTGCAGATCCCTATGCCGTGGGCTGTGGCAGTAATGGCTACCCCAGCATGGTGGTGGATCTGAGACGTACGGATCCGGAAGGGTTTGACGCTGACAGGGCCCCAGCCCGGCCCAGGGAAAATATTATCTATGAACTGCATATCAAAGACTTCTCCCATGACCCGGACAGCGGGGTGCCCCAGGCATATAGGGGAAAATATAAGGCGTTCACTGTGGAGACCGGGGGGCTTAATGGGAACGACAGCCATCCCACCGGTATGGCCTACCTGAAAGAACTGGGAGTCACTCATGTTCATCTGCTTCCCTTTTTCGACTATGGATGGCTGGACGAGGAGGGCGGCGGGGAGCAGTTCAACTGGGGGTATGACCCGGTGAACTACAATGTGCCGGAGGGCTCCTATGCCACAGACGTAAGCGACGGCATTGTGCGGATCCGGGAGTGCAAGGAGATGATACAGGCACTGCACCGGGCGGGCATCCGGGTGATCATGGACGTGGTGTACAACCACACCCAGGATGCGGATTCCTGGTTGGAGAGGACGGCCCCGGGGTATTATTGCCGCCGTCTGGAGGACGGCAGCCTGTCCAACGGTTCCGCCTGTGGCAGCGATATGGCCATCGGGCGGAAGATGGTTGACAACTATATCATGGATTCCGTGTTGTACTGGGCCAGGGAATACCATCTGGACGGCTTTCGGTTTGATCTGATGGGCCTGATGACAGTGGAACTGGTAAACCGTATCCGCAGAGAACTGGACCGGGAATTTGGCCTGGGGGAGAAGCTGCTGTACGGGGAACCCTGGGCGGCGGCAGATTCTCCCATGGAAAAAGATACCCGGGCCGCATTAAAAAAGAATATCCAGTATCTGGATGAAGGTGTGGCCATGTTCTGCGACGATACCAGGGACGCCATCAAGGGGCATGTATTCTATGAGGAGGAACCGGGATTTGTAAACGGGGGGAAGGGCCTGGAAGAGAAAGTGCTGCAGGCCGTGACAGCATGGCGGGGAGAGACCGGGCAGGGGAGATTCCGGCCCAGAAGCTGCTCCCAGATCATCAATTATGTATCCTCTCACGACAATTTTACCCTGTGGGATAAGCTGGTTATGTCCCTCCATGGCCGGGAGGCGGATTTTGCCAGTCCCTATGATGATGTGCTTTCCGCCAACAAACTGGCGGCGCTGATTTATTTTACCTGCCAGGGCAATCTGTTTCTTCAGGCGGGAGAAGAATTTGGCCGCACCAAGCTGGGGGAGGGGAACAGTTACCGCTCTGATCCGGGACTGAATATGCTGCGTTGGCGGCAGACACTGGAACAACAGGAATTGGTAGATTATTATCGTGGGCTGATCCGGCTGCGGAAACGGCTTCCCGGGCTGTGCGACAAGAGCGGGGGAGCGGTGGCCCGCCTTCTGGAGAAACAGGTTATCCGGCCTGGCGTTGTGGCCTTTTGTATGGATAACAGGCCCGAAGAGGCATTGGCCGGGGCGGCGGAGGAAACCTTCGGAAGCTCTGACTGCGGGGATAAGCTGTTTGTGGTTTATAATGCCTCCTGCAGCGAAGCCCAGATCGGACTGCCACCGGGAATCTGGGCAGTCCTGGCGGACGGACAGCGGACGGATTATGATCGGGAGGCCCGGACAGCCTGGAGGGGAACGTACTCTGTCCCTGCCTGCAGCGGTGTGATATTGGGTTATTGGAGGGAGGACTGACATGAAATTTTTATACGGAAAGCAGGATTGGAAAACCTTTGAGAGAGGTGAGGAGAATTGCTATCTGATGGCCAATGGCCTGGGAGGTTTCTCCTCCCTGAGCATGATCGCCTCCTGTAGCCGGAATGACCAGGCGGTACTGATGGCCTGCACCCGCTCGCCCAATCATCGGTACAATATGATACACAGGCTGGAGGAGGCGCTGGAACTGGGGGAGGACGGCCCCTGCCTGCGCCGGATGTTTCTGTCCAGTCAGGACTTTCAGTGTCATGAGAAAAGGGAGGAGGGATATCGTCTTCAGACCAGTTTTACCTATGAGGATTATCCCACCTGGAGCTATCTGGCGGAGGGAGTGGAGGTAACCCGGACCATGGCCCTGATGCAGGGAAGGAACGTGGTGGGCGTCTCCTATCGGATTCGGAACCGATCTTTGAACAGGGCGATGCTGCGGGTACGTCCCCATTTGCAGTTTGTGCCCAAAGGGCAGCGGCTTTCAGTGAAGCAGACCTTTACCTTCGCCCAGGACCGAATCAAGTCCAACGGACAGACATTGTATCTGCGCACCAATGGGGAATGCCGGGAAATACCTGTATATTACCGGGAGGATCTGTACTATCAGGATGATGTGAAAGACGGCAAGATGGCTTTGGGCCGCAGCGCCGTGAATCATGAGATCTGCTTCACCGTGGAGCGGGGACAGGAAGGGACTCTGGAGATGGTGTACGGGATGGAGGAAGCTCTGCCCGACATGACGGAGGTTCTGCAAAATGTGGCAAGCCATCGGAAAAATCTGCAGGAGCGTTTTCACGATGAGACGGCAAGGGTACTGGCAGCCAGCGCGGACCAGTTTATCTCCCAGCGGGATTCCACAGGAGAAAAGACCATCCTGGCAGGTTTCCCTTTCTTCGAGGACTGGGGAAGGGATACCATGATCGCGCTGGTGGGATGCTGCCTGTCTACCCGGCAGTATGACACGGCCAGAAGCATTCTGCAGACTTTTATGGCTCATTGCCGCCGGGGACTGATGCCCAATCTATTCCCTGAGGGGACGGAGGCGGCGGCTTATAACACGGTGGATGCCGCTTTGTTGTTTATCCTTGCCGTATATGAGTATTTCAGGAGAACCGGGGACAATGCCTTTATAAGGCAGGCATACCCGGTGATGCAGGACATTATCAAGTGGTATGCCGAAGGCACGGACTACGGGATCCATATGGACCAGGACGGCCTGATTCTGGCAGGACAGGGTTATGACCAGGTAACCTGGATGGATGTGCGGGTGGAGGATATTCTGCCCACTCCCAGGCATGGAAAGCCGGTGGAGATCAATGCGTACTGGTACAACGCGCTGCGAATTATGGAGGAACTATCCAGAGGACAGTCCCTGGAAGGGACCGGGCAGATGATTGATTACGGAGCTCTGGCGGACAAAGTCTATGCCGCGTTTGGCAAACTTTTCTGGAATGAGGAAAAAGGATGCCTGCGGGACGTGATCTCTGGAACAGAGGCTGACGATCAGGTGCGTTGCAATCAGATCTGGGCGGTGTCCCTGCCTTTCTCCCTTCTGCCTGCGGATCAGGAAAAACAGGTGGTGGAGACCGTGTTCCGCAAACTATATACTCCTCTGGGACTGCGCACTCTGGATCCCGGGGATGACCAGTTCCATCCTTTCTACGGCGGGGCACAGCTGGATCGGGACCTGGCGTATCACCAGGGCACCGTGTGGACTTTTCCCCTGGGAGGGTATTATCTGGCCTATCTGAAGGTAAATGACTATTCCCGCCAGGCCAGGGCCTGTGTGCGGGAGCAACTCAGGGGCATCGAGACCGCCCTGCGGGAGGGCTGCGTAGGCCAGCTGCCGGAAATCTATGACGGGGACAATCCCGTCAGTTCCAAGGGCTGCTTTGCCCAGGCCTGGAGCGTAGGAGAGATACTGCGGGTCTATGAGGCGCTGGAACAGTAGCGGGGAAAAGTTATATGTATGACAATTATATTTTTGACCTGTATGGAACATTGGTGGATATCCGCACCAATGAGGAAAAGCCTTATCTGTGGAGGAAAATGAGTGAGTTTTATACCTCCCTTGGGGCTTCCTACACTCCATCTCAGCTTCGTAACAGGTTCCGACGGCTGGAGGGGGAACTTGCCGGGCGGATGGGGAGCGGGCCCCAGGCCCTGGGGCAGAAGGACGTGCTGGTGGAACCGAATCTGACAGAGGTATTCCAGGGTCTTTTTCTGGAAAAAGGAGTTCCCTGCCACTGGCAGACGGCCCGGGTGACAGCAGTTTTCTTCCGCACCTTGTCCAGGCAGGCGCTCAGGGTGTATGACGGAGTGAAAGAGACTCTTGGAGAACTGCGCCGCCGGGGCGGGCGTGTGTATCTGCTGTCCAATGCCCAGAGCGATTTCACCAGACCGGAACTGGAACTGCTGGGGCTTGCGGACTGCTTTGACGGCATTCTGCTCTCCTCGGAGGAGGGCTGCAAAAAGCCCTGCGCCGCTTTTTTTCAAAGGCTGTTGGAGCGGTATGGCCTGGACCCGGCCAGGAGCATCATGGTGGGAAACGACGAGTTTTCCGACATAGCGGGCGCAGCCGGCATGGGGATGGACAGCCTCTATCTCCACACGGCCACTTCGCCCCGGCCCCAGGGCAAATATAAACCCACCTATTGTGTGATGGACGGGGACTGGGGAAAAGCAGCGGTAATACTGCTGTCTGAAGAGAACAGGCGGAACTTAATTTAGAAAGGAACAGGAATATGCATCTGGGAAAACGGAAGGAATATAAGGTTACAGGGCAGAAGGTTGCTCTGACGTTCGAGCATGGCAGAGGGGAGATCTGGGCGGTAACGCCCCAGATCATCAATGTATTCTGCGGTCTGGAGAGCGACACCCACGATTCCAAGGCCATTCTGGGAGAAAAAGAAGAGGCGGTGGAACTGTCCCTGGAGGACCGGGAGGATGGTTTGTGGATACACACGGGTGCTCTGTCCGTCCGTGTCTGCGACGGATTTTATGTGGATTTTTATGATGAGAAAGGCAATGTCGTATGTCAGGACTATCGGGGAGAGCGACAGCCATTGCAGGTGGTGAGCGATGAAGCGCTGAAAATCCTGGCCAGCGAGGGGCACAAGGCCGGCAGAGGAATGGACCATGCCTTTGATATACTCAAGTGTCTGCCCGAGGACGCTCATTTTTATGGCCTGGGAGACAAGACGGGCTTTCTGGATAAGCGGGGTTACGACTATGAGATGTGGAACACGGACAACCCGGATCCCCAGGTGGACAGTTTTAAGGCATTGTACAAATCCATTCCTTTTTTCACAGCGCTGACAGGGGAACATGTATACGGCATTTTTTTGGATAACACATATAAGACTTTCTTCAACATGGGACAGGAGTCCGAGGCGTATTACTATTTCGGCGCGGCGGAGGGCAATTTGGATTACTACTACATGGCGGGGAATTCCATGGCGGAAGTGTTATCCCATTATACCCGTCTCACGGGAACCTGCCCTCTGCCCCAGAAGTGGACGCTGGGATACCATCAGTCCAGATGGGGATACACCACATGGGAGGATATGGAGGAGATCGCCCGGGGGATGCGGGAGCGGGACATTCCCTGCGACGCTATTCACTTTGACATCGACTATATGCAAAATTACAAAGTTTTTACCTGGAATCAGGAGCGCTATCACGGCGATGCGGCGGGCTATCTGAAAACCCTGGCCCGGCGGGGCTTTAAGCCGGTGACTATCAACGATCCGGGAGTGAAGAAAGAGACGGGGTATGCTATCTACGAGGAAGGTGTGGAGAAAGGATATTTTGCCAGGACACCGGAGGGTCAGGTCTATATCAACGCCGTGTGGCCTGGTGACGCGGCTTTCCCGGATTTTGGCAACCCTGAAGTACGGCAGTGGTGGGGCGAGAACCAGAAGTTCCTGCTGGAGCAGGGCGTACGGGGTATCTGGAACGATATGAATGAGCCTGCCAGCTTTAAGGGGCCTCTGCCTGAGGACGTGGTGTTCACGGATGAGGACAAGCCGGCGAACCATGCCAGAATGCACAATGTGTACGGACATCTTATGGCCAGGGGAACCTATGAAGGATTAAAGCGTCTGGATGGCCGCAGACCCTTTGTGATCACCAGGGCCTGTTACGCGGGAAGTCAGAAATATGCCACTTGCTGGACCGGTGATAATCACAGCATCTGGGCGCATTTACAGATGGCGATTCCCCAGTTGTGTAATCTGGGGCTGTCTGGGATGCCCTTTGCGGGTACGGATGTGGGAGGATTCGGATCTGACACCACTGGAGAGCTGCTGGCCCGCTGGGTGCAGGTGGGATGTTTCTCCCCCCTGTTCCGCAATCATTCCGCCATGGGAACCAGGCCTCAGGAACCCTGGCAGTTTGGGCAGCAGATCCTGGACATCTATCGGAAATATGTGAAGCTGCGCTATCGCTGGATTCCCTATATCTATGATCTGTTCCGGGAGACGGAACAGACGGGGGCCCCGGTGATGCGGCCTCTGGTGTATCACTATGAAAAGGACGGGACGGCCAGGACCTGTAACGATGAATTTATGTTGGGAGACCGGATTCTGGCAGCTCCTGTGGTCTATCAGGGCATGACCAGGAGGATGGTATATCTGCCGGAGGGGATCTGGTACGATTACTGGACCGATGAACGGCATACCGGGCCCGCCTGGATCATCAAAGAAGCGCCCCTGGATGTGTGCCCTGTCTATGTGAAGGCCGGAAGCGCGATTCCCGCCATGGAACCTATGTCTTATGTGGGAGAGAAGGAAGAGGACGTGCTGCTCCTGGAAGTATTTCCGGGAACCGGACAATGGGAACATTATCAGGACAACGGAGAAGATTTCGCTTACCAGGGGGGAGAATTTAACCTGTATGGCATCGCGGTGGAGGAGGATGGTGCAGTGCGGTGCAGACTGGACTACCATGGGTACGGGAAGACCTACCGAAAAGTGCGGATCTGCAGGTTCGGAACCTTTACGGAGTTGGAAGTGGAGACGGCGGAGTAATAAAGAACAAAAAATCTTAGGACAGACAGTGTCCTAAGATTTTTGTTCTTTATTTAATTTTCTATTTAGTTTTCTATTCGGTTCTTGTATCAGTTATCAATCTGCCGACACTCAATCTCCAGGAGAAGACCGTTCTGAAGAGATACCCGTAGCTTATTCTCCTTGTCATTGGTCTCAATATCGCTGATTCCGATATCATCCGCATCGTTGAGCAACTCAAATAGCTTATCCTTAAAGTAGTCCATACCCTTCTCCTTTCACAGAATACGAAATTCTGTTTGCAATTTGATATAAAGATTTACTATTAGTAAATGGTCTATAATACTTGTATTCTAATACTTATAGTAGACCGTATATATACTATAGCAAGTAATATAGGACAATGCAAGCATAAAGGGTCAACAAATTTCGACAGAATGCGACAATATACAATTTCAGAGAGAACATACATTTCTGTGTTTAGAATTCTAATACTTGTTTAGGGTTATCAAAGGACTATAACAAGTATAGAATTATATTGTTTGAATACATAAAAATACGTATTTCAGAGGTGATAATGTGGAAGAAGATTTTGGTAGTTTGGAAATTCGTTTAAACGAATTGCTGAAACAAAAGGGGTTGAGCAAAAACAAGCTATCACACAAAGCAGAGATGAATTGGAAACAGATTGACAATTATTGCACAAATAATATTTCCCGGCTGGATGTGTTTGTTCTTTGCAAACTCTGCACCGTCTTGGATTGCAGGATAGAGGATTTGCTGGTTTTCTATCCTCCTGACAAAAAGAAGTAAAAAGGGGAACGCTGGCGCTTGATACCGGCGTTCCCTTTTTTACGGGAGTATCCGTTATTGCTCCTCAAACAACTCTTTTACCACTTCATAACAGAGCTTGGGCCGGCGGTATTCATCCAGAATCCCCTTATTGTTCATGGTGCGGGGCCTGCCGAACCATCCTTCTTCACTGATGCGGATATCACAGAACTGCCAGATGTAGATACCAGTGCAATCAGGGTGGGAGAGAACGGCTCTGATCTGTTCTTTCAGAGCTTTGGCCTGGTACTGTTCGCTCCATTTGGTGGCGTAGGTACTGCGGTGGCCATAGATTCCTCCTGCACCGATCTCCGTGATCAGGAAGGGCTTTCCCTGTCCCTCTGTCTCCTCCTGTACCCAATTATATAAGTCCTTCAGGTATTCTTTCGCCGACGTGTCGTGATACCAGAGGGGATAGATATTGTAGGACACCACGTCGGGAAGGCCAAAGCAGATGTCCGACTTGAACTTGCAGCTGGCAAAGGAACAGGGACGGGAGGTATCCAGGGAACGGAGCAGGTCGAATTGCTGTCGGTAGCATTCCTTTCCATACTCGGTGTCGCTGGCGCATTCATTCAGGATGCCCCAGATATAGATGGAAGGATGGTTATAATGGAGCTCTACCATCTCCTTTATGACTTGTTCCGCCTGTCTCTCAAAGTGGGGATTCTGCATTTGTTCCAGACTCAGGCCCCGGGCATGGTTCTCCTCCCATACCAGGATCCCCTGCTCGTCGCAGAGATCCAGGAATACCTCGTCGTTGGGATAATGGGCGGTGCGCACGGAGTTGGCTCCCAGATGCCTGATCAGAGCCAGATCCCCCGCCATGGCCGCAAAGGGCAGTGCGCATCCGAACTGCGGATGATCCTCATGGCGGCATACCCCCTTGATGCGCAGGGGTTTTCCATTTAACAGGATCTGCCGGCCCTCAATGTCCACTTCCCGGAAGCCAAAACGGTCAATCAGGTCATCATAGGGCTGTTCCCCTTTTTGGAGAACAGCCTGGGCCTCATACAGAACGGGGGATTCGGGAAGCCATGGCTGAACCTCTTCAAAGGAGAGTTCTCCCCTGTGGACGCTTCTGCCCCGGGGCAGAGACAGCCTGGGAAAGCGCAGGGATTGTCCCGCAAGGGTAATCCGCATGTCCACCGGCTCCATCTCGCACAGGTTTTGGACGGCAGCCTCCACCTGCGCGTGCCAGTGACCATCTCGGAAGAAGGGTGTAATATGAAGATATTCCAGATAGGACGTGCCCACCTGTTCCAGCACCACGGGCCGGGAGACACCGCCATAGGACATATAATCGTTGGGCACATGCAGCGCGCTCTTTTCCGAAAAACGATTGTCCGCGATGATTTCCAGGGTGTGCAGGCCTCCGGGGACAGCCCGGGCCACGGCGGAAAAGGCGGTATAGGCATTGTAATGCTCGGCAATGATCTGTCCGTCCAAAAGGACGGTGGCTGTGTGGCTCACGCCCTTGCAGGTGATCAAAAGGTTGCCCTCCGCCTGAAACTGTGTGGTATAACGCCCCTCCCCCCGGTACAGGCCGAAACCGGGATAATTCTCCCAACAGCCAGGTGTGGGAACCTGGAACTGCTTCCCGGCAAATTCACCCTGAAGAGGGCAGAACTGCCATAGCTTTCCGGTAAGTTCCTCCTGTTTTCTGATGCGGTGTGTGGTAAACGTACGGATCATGTCTTCCTCCTGTATTAAAAAATGTATCAGACGACTAAATATAGTTTACTTGAGAAAATATTAAAAATCAAGAATGAACAACGGCGGTCCCGCAACAAAACATAACAGACCAGGGCCTGAAATGTGATCTTTCGTTGATAGACAGAAAAGATATCCGATTTTATAATGTAAGAGAAAACGACAAAAGTGGGAAGAAAAAGAAAAAGAAGTAAAAATGGAATAGTGGGGGAAGAGGTTATGGAACAGGTACTGAGTATACGAAACCTGTGTAAGAAATATCCCGATTTCCGGCTGCAGGATATTTCTTTTACGGTGAAAAAAGGGAGCATCATGGGATTGATCGGGCGCAACGGGGCGGGCAAGACCACCACGTTGAAGGCTATCATGAACCTGGTGCACCCCGACAGCGGGGAAATACTTTTCTGGGGTATGGAAATGAGGGAAGAGCGGGAGATCCGGCAGGGGGTCGGCTATGCCGCCGGGGGCGTGGGTTATTATCACAGAAAGCCCATAGGGGAAATCCTTCGGATTACCAAAAAGTTTTATCCGGGTTGGGAAGATGAGGCTTGTATTCGTTATCTAAATTTGTTTGCGCTGGATCCCGGCAAGCGGCTGTGGGAATTGTCCGAGGGTATGAAAGTAAAGTTTCACTTGACGCTTGCCCTGTCTCACCATGCCCGTTTACTGATTCTGGACGAGCCCACCAGCGGGCTGGACCCGGTGTCCCGGGAGGAATTGCTGGAGATTTTTATGGATCTGGCAGATCAGGGGACATCAATTCTTTTTTCCACCCATATAACGTCAGATCTGGAAAAATGCGCCGATGCTGTTACATACATTCAAAAGGGAAGAGTCCTGGCATCCCTGGAAACCGGGGACTTTGCGGAGCGTTACCGGCTGGCGGCCGTCTCCGGGAAGTTGACCAGAGCTCAAAGAGAATCAGCGCTGGGAGTCCGCCGCAGCAAAGCGGGACAGACCGCGCTGATCTTGAAAGGTCAGGAGGGCCCTTTCAGGGAAGAAGGAGTGATAATATCTCCCGCTGATCTGGAATCTATTATGGCTCATCTGGAGGAGGGAAGGTTATGAAACCACTGATGTATAAGGAATTTACGCTGTCTGCGGCTCCGTTAACTTATATCTTTGTGGCGTTCGGGCTGATGACTTTGATTCCCGGATATCCTATCCTTTTAGCCGGCTTCTTTATCTGCCTGGGAATTCTTTACACTTTTCAGTTTGCCAGGGAGTACAGTGACGTGCTGTATGCAGTGCTGCTGCCAGTTAAGAAGCGGGATGTGGTAAAGGCCCGGTATCTTTTTGTAGTATGCGTTCAGTGGGCGGGTATGCTTCTCTGCGGACTGCTGACGCTGTTGCGCATGACGGCGCTTCGGGAGGCGCAGGTGTATCAGGCGAATCCCATGATGAATGCCAATCTTACATTTCTGGGCTTCCTGCTGGTGATCATGACGCTGTTTAACACGCTCTTTCTGGGGGGCTTTTACAGGACGGCCTACTACTATGGCAAACCCTTTATCCTGTTTAGCATTGCCGCCTTTGGAGTGGTGGGGGTGGGTGAAACGCTGCATCATATTTCCGGTCTGGGGTGGCTGAACGTATCTTCCGGGGCTGGCGTGGGGGCGCAGGCTGTGGTATTATTGGGAGGAGCGGGAGTTTACGCAGCGGGTACCCTGCTGTCCATGAAGCGCTCAGAAGAACGGTTTGAGAAGATGGATCTGGGAGGTTAAATCCATGCTGAGTGAGAATCTATATCATCTACGGAAACTACATAAGCTGTCCCAGGAACAGGTGGCGGAGTGCCTGGACGTGTCCCGGCAGGCTGTAGCCAAGTGGGAGAGCGGGGAGACGGCTCCGGACATTCACAACTGTTTGGCGCTGGCCGAACTGTATGATGTGTCTCTGGATGATTTGGTCAATTATGAAAGCACTGGTGACAGTATGATGGTTCCTCCCAGAGGAAAACATCTTTTTGGGGTGGTGACGGTGGGAGAAAAGGGTCAAATCGTGATTCCCAAACAGGCCAGGAAGATTTTCCATATCGAGGCAGGAGATCGGCTGGTGGTGCTGGGGGATGAGGCCCAGGGCATAGCCATGGTTAAAGCAGAAGAGATGATGCATTTTTTAAACAGGGTGCAGCAGGCCATGGGGGAGCAGGAATAATTACGGCATATCTAAAGGGGCTGCCGCTTTACGGTTTTTCACCATTAAAGCGGCAGCCCCCGTGAGCTTTTCAGTCAACTTAACTCATATCCATGAATCCGGGTATCTTGCGTCAAGTCAGGCGGCTTTTTCATTCTTAACCTTCTTGCCCCCTACCAGGAAGAAACTGCACAACAGGGCGATCACATACAACACGATGGTGACATACAACACGGTCTGGTATCCCACAGGGTTTACCAGAGTGCTGCCGCCATGTCCGTCACTGACTTCCACCATCTCTCCCACATGTCCTACAATGAAGGTTGCAAGCTGGTTGCCTGTAAGACCCGCGATGGCCCAGGCGGAAAGGGTGATACCGTGGATGGCGCTGATGTTCTGCATACCGTAGTGGTCTGATAACAGGGTGGGTACATTGCTGAAGCCGCCGCCGTAACCTGCGTTTACCACAAACAGCAGCACCAGCACCAGGATCATCAGCAGGGTATGTACGCCCATATCCGCAATGCCTCTGGTCAGGATCACCAGCCCGGTGGCGATAATGGACAGGATGATCATGATCTTGTATACGGTGTTCCGATCCTTCATGGTGTCCGCCCATGCGGAGAAGCCCAGGCGGCCGCCGGCGTTAAATACGGCGGTGACGGAGGACAGTATCCCGGCCATGCCTGCCAGGCCGATGCACTTGATAATCATTTTCTCCTGAGAAATCAGCGCCAGGCCGCAGGTGATGTTGATATAGAACATGAGCCAGATGCCGATGAACACCACGGGTTTAGATCTGATCACATCCAGAGCTTTCGCGCCCTTCTCCTGGGAAGCAGGCTCATGCCAGTCCGCAGGCTTGGCCAGCAGCAGATGTCCTGCAAACATCATCACAAAGTACACGCAGGCCAGAATCAGGAACATCTTGTAGATGCCACCCTCCCCCAGGGAGTTTAACAATGCCTGCATGATGGGACTGGCAATGGCTTTGGCGGCGCCAAAGCCTGCCACAGCCAGTCCTGTTGCCAGTCCTTTGCGGTCCTGGAACCAAAGCATCAGGGTTTTTACAGGGGACAGATAACCTGTTCCCAGGCCGATGCCCATGATAAAACCGTAGCAGATATAGATGCCGATCAGGGCCAGCGGGCTGTGCTGATGTGTGCCGCCATACCAGATAAAGAAGCCGGTGCCTGCCATACCGGCGGCAAAACAGATGGCGGCGATCAGCGAGGAACGATGGATGTCTTTTTCCACCACATTGCCCAGAAAGGCGGCGGACATGCCCAGGAAAAAGATGGCGAAACTGAACGCCCACTCCGTAGCGCTTTTGGAGAAGCCGATATAGTCGGCGATTTCCTGACTGAAGATGGACCAGCAGTATACCGTGCCGATGCTGCAATGTAGCAACAGCGCCGGGATAGCGGCGCGAATCCATTTGTTTTGAATGTTTTTCATAAGTATCCTCTCCTAAAAATATGAAATAAAAATAAAATATTTATAAACACCGTAGTTATTCTACTCCTAAAGCATTTTTTTTTCAATATCTGTTGCAAAAAAGATTTGCATTTTTCAGAGCCTTTTTACAATATTTTTAACAGATTTATTGACATTTAGAGTAAAACATTTTAATCTAGAGTAAAGAAGTGGTGACAACACTGGCGAGGCATCGTGGAAACTTTCAAAGAGCGAAAGGCTAAATGGAGGATGTAAGGGGTATGAAGAACAAATTATTGGCAGTGGCGTTATGTGTATGCCTGACGGGTTCGCTTCTGGGCTGCGGAGGGCAGCCTGCATCGTCGGGGGACCCGTCGGAGTCCGGCAGTGAGACGGACGTCAGGAGTGATAGCGAGACAGGCATCGGGAGTGACGGCGAGACGGATGGCGGGAATGATAACGAGACGGGCGCTGGGAGTGACGGCGGGACAGGGAGCGGGTCTGACGAAGGGACGGGCAGCAGTCAGGCGGCTTCGGAACCCATAGCGGAACCTGTGGTCAGGGAGGCGGACTTTACCGGTATAGAGACTGCATCCAACGGGGCCAGGGTGTCCGTGCACGACCCGTCCATCAAGGTTTTTGACGGAAAATACTTTATCTATGGCTCTCATATGACCGGGGCCACATCGGAGGATCTGCATGTCTGGAAATATATCGGGAACGGGTATACCTCTGATAATGCCCTTTTTGAGGATCTGTTCAACGAGGAACTGACCATATTTGACTATTCCGGCGATTACGGCAACGGCTCCTATGCGGTGTGGGCGGAGGATGTGATCTACAATGAGTCCATGGGCAAGTACGTTATGTATTTCTGCACTTCCTCTACTTATATCAAGTCCAATCTGTGCTATGCCACCGCAGACGCGCCGGAAGGGCCTTATGTGTACCAGGGGGAACTTCTGTATTCCGGCTTCACTGCGGAGGACATCGACCAGACGGATGTATACGAGTATGTGGATCAGGCCTATGCCGAAGAAACATATTTGCGGGGCAACGGTCAGTACGACAATCAGGACTGGCCCAACTGCATTGACCCCGCTCCCTTTTATGACGCGGACGGGAGGCTCTGGATGACCTATGGCTCCTGGTCGGGGGGGATTTTCCTGCTGGAACTGGATCCTCAGACAGGCCTGGTGATCCATCCCGAGGCGGACCCTGAGAACGAGGTGGATCCCTATTTCGGAAAGCGCCTGCTGGGCGGAGGACATCAGTCCATTGAGGGGCCTTATATCCAGTATGACGCAGACACGGGTTATTACTATCTGTATCTGTCCTTCGGTTCCCTGGAGCGCACCGGCGGTTACCAGATCCGGGTGTTTCGCAGCGACAGTCCGGACGGGGAATATGTGGACATGGGGGGACAGCGCCCCGTTAAGGGATACAACAACGCTTATTATGGCCTGAAGCTGTCTGGCAACTATTATCTGCCAAGCTGCAAGTACGCCTACATGGCTACCGGGGGCATGTCCACCTTCATTGACACGGACGGGAAGCAGTATATGTGCTATCATACCCGTTTTAACAATGGTAACGAGTATCATGAGCCTGGGGTAAAGCAGATTTTCATGAACCAGGAAGGATGGCCGGTGCTGGCTCCCTATACCACCTCCGGGGAGACCATCTCTGAAAGCGGTTACGACAGGGCGGACCTGGTGGGCGAGTACTTCTTTATCAATCAGGGCATGAAGATCGACAGCGAGATTTCCCAGCCGGTAATGATCGACTTGAATGAGGATGGCACGGTTACGGGGTCTGTGGTGGGTACCTGGACTGTCGCCGAGGGCGCGCCCTATGTGCATATCACCTATGACGGCCACGAGTACAGCGGCGTGTTCTGCGCCATGAAAGATCAGGCGGGCACGGAAGTGATGACTTTCTCGGCGGTGGGTGTAAATGAGAGTATCTGGGGAGTAAAATACTGACAGAACACCAGTGTGTTGTCTACATTATATGCAGGCAGGTTATGCGGCGATTTGTAAGTATGAAACTTCGTTTCATGTACTGATTTGTGCAATATCGCAAGCTCGGCCTGCGATATGCATGCTAAGGAAAGTCTGAAAGTACATCGGTTGGAGGGATGGAAGAATGGATAAGCGGTACACCGGGGCAGATCTGTTGAAAGATATTCTGTTTACTTTGCTGATGGGCATATTGATGTATGTCTATTGGGCTTTTGTGCTGATGGTGGCCTCCATTCTTCTGATTCGCGTGTGGCATGTGACATGGCAGCTGCTGCTCCTCATAGCCCTGGGACTCACCCTGATGTCGCTGGCCGCATATGTGACGCATCTGATCAGGAAAAGAAAAGCCGGAAAATAAATATCAGTAAAACAGGTCTCCCTGAAAATACGCGGGGAGACCTGTTTTTTGAGCCCGACTATTCCAGTTGCGCAGGCAGCAGCCCCTCCCTGCGCAGTTCCAATACCCGGCTGCAAACCTCCCGGATATACTTTCTGTCGTGAGAGACGCTGATCACTGCTCCCGGAAAATTCTGCAGCAATTCCCGGATTACGGGACCTGACAGGGGGGAGAAGTTTCTGGTGGGTTCGTCCAGAATCAGTACGTTTCGTTGCTCCATGCTCATTTTCAGCAGCAGAAGTTTGGCTTTTTGTCCGCCGGAAAGTTCGCGGATGGCATGATCCATTTCCTGGATCGTGTATTTCATGCTGCCCAGATACGTGCGGATTTTCGTGTTTTCCTCCTTGTCCCAGGTCTGGGAGAGGTATTCCACCGGGGTTTTGTCCAGAGACAGCAGTTCCTCGTAATTTTGGGGCATATAGGCGGCCCGGATATCAGTCCGTCCCAGAAGCTGTTGGGATATGAGCCGCAGCAATGTGGTTTTTCCCACACCGTTTTTCCCTATAATGCAGACCTTTTCCGGCCCCCTGACCTGCAGGCGGATATCGCGGGCCAATTCCCGGTTTCCCACCGTGAGCAGCGGCAGTTCGTAGTCGATGATCCATTTACCCGCAGGAATGCCTTCCCCTTGGGCGAAGCGGAAGAAAATGGCCTTTTCTGTGTCCGGCCGTTGGGTCATGTTTTCCGTCTGCCGCTCGAAACGCCGCTCCATGGACTTGAGGGAATGGATCTTTTTCTTTAAAAGTCTTGCCCCGGCGGGGTTCTGCCGGGAGATGACATTCTGCTGGTATTCCACTTTCTCATAGATTCTACGAAATTTTTCCTGCTGTTTTTCGAGGGCGGCTTTTTCTTCCTGGGACAGCCGCTCCTGCCTTTCCAATCCTTCCTGACGGAGGCGTACATATTCCCGATAACCTGTCCGAAATACGGTACAGTGGCTTTCTGTCTTGCGCTTTAGCTGCTCCATGTGCAGAATCATGTTGGCGGTGTGTTCCAGCAGCGTCTCGTCATGGGAGATATACAGCACGGGAAAGGAGCAGTCGTTTATAAAGTCCTCCAGCCATTTCAAAGTGTCAATGTCGATGTCGTTGGAGGGTTCGTCCAGCAGAAAAAGGCTGGGGCGCATGCTCATGATCCGTATCAGCTGGATTTTGATCTTTTCGCCTCCCGAAAGCAATTCCATCCGTGCGTCGCTGTACAGCAGATCTGCGGAAAGGCCCAGTTTTCCTGCCATGGATGCCAGTTCCCGGTAGTCCGTCTCCAAAAAGGCGGGTTCTCCGCACAGAAATTCGTAGACGGTTTTTTGCCGATCCTCCGGGTCCAGCTCCTGGGGTAAATAGCCGCATACTGTCTGGTTTTTATGGATTTCTCCCTCGTACTCGATATAATTCTCTACCAGGGCCGGATCCCACAGGAGTTTAAGCAAGGTGGACTTGCCGTTTCCCTCCTCGCCGATTATGGCGGCTTTGTCTCCTTCATTCAGGGTAAAGGATAGGTTGGACGCCAGGGGGCGCAGATCCTTTTTATGATAGATGCTTAAATTTTTAACCTGTAACATAGATACCTCCTGTTCTGGGCTTCCTGTTTTTTGCCGGCGACGGCGCATATTTTCTGCAATCAATATTCTGTCCGGCACTCACAGTTCTGCCACATAAAAAATGCTTCCGGCTACATTATGTAACCGAAAGCAGACTCCGCATGTATTCTTCGTCCCGGGCGTATAAAACCCGTTCCGCAGGATCAAACATATGGTCAGATATCTATCAACGGTTACACAAAGAATACGGCCCACAAAACATGTATGCCATAACGCCGGAACTCTGTGCGATTTCTGTTAATAGATTATCTCCGCATTGCTCAACCTCCTGTCTTTACCATTACACTTTACCACATCAGGCATGATATTTCCAGTATAAATTTTTGTTCCTGATATTTTTCTCCATAAGATTCTTGACATATCCAATAAAACGGCATACACTGAATTGTAACAGCAAGGGAAAACATAAGGTCCGCGTCTTTGGATGCCGGATCTGTGTTTTCTCTTTTTTGTTTTTGCGAAAAAGCCTGAATTATTTGGAGGTATCATATGAAAAAATTTTTTTATCCCGCATTGTTTCATATTGCAGAAAACGGAAGTTTCCGTGTCTCATTCCCAGACATTCCCGAATGCCATACCCAGGGTGAGGATCTGGCGCAGGCCTATGAGATGGCTGTGGAAGCGCTGGGCCAGGCATTGGTAGATTATGAAAAGGGGGGGCGGCCGTTTCCCGCCAGCTCCGATCCCAGGGCAGTCGAAGGGGGGCAGGGTTTGTTTCTGGTGGTAATTGAGTTCGACATGCTGGCCTATAGAAGGCGCACAAATTCACGGGCAGTTAAGAAAACCCTGAGTATACCTGAATGGATGAACGAGGCCGCCATGGCTATAAACCTGAATTTCTCCCAGGTACTGCAGGAGGCGCTTCTGAGTAAAATATCGGAAAAAACGGTCCCTGAAAAACGGATAAATACTTGACATTACTTCAAAGATAGAATACACTTATATCACAAGGGATAGAGAAAACCAGAACTCACATCTGCGGATGCCGGGTTTATGTTTTCTCTATTTTTTTGGAAACATGGGAAGCACATGGGAAGAAGGCATTGTGAAGAGTTTTGTAAAAATATCTTAAAGGAGGATAAAATGGAATACAAAACGATGGACAATTTCTTCAACCTGCCTTCAGTAGGGGAGCTGAGGGACAAAATTGAAAGGAGGAGTGAATTAAGGAAACTGTTTGGGTCCTGGAGCGATGAACAGCAGCAGGAATATCTGGATCGATGTACGGGCAAAAAAGGGCATAATCTGCTCTATGATTCCTACTTTAAAGAAGTGTTGAACCCGGAGTACGATCCTTCCAGGCTGGAATCATTTCTGGAAGTGGTTTTGGGAGAACCTGTGAAGATATTAAAGCAATTACCCAACGACGGTGTACGTCTGGAAGATGAGAACTCATTGCTTGTGACAGACATTGTGGTAGAATTGGGGGATGGCTCCATAGCTAATGTGGAAGTGCAGAAGATTGGGTATATGTTCACAGGCCCCCGCTGCTCCTGCTATTTGTCCGACATGATGCTGCGGCAGTACAAGCGGATCAGAGCCAGGGAGAAAAAGGCTTTTTCGTATGGAAAGATCAAAAAGGTGTATTTAATTGTCCTATATGAGAACAGTCCGCCGGAATTACGTCACATGCCGGAGACATGCCTGCACCGATCCCGCCATATATTTGATACGGGACTGGAGATGGACTTATTACAAAGGTGCGTCTTGATTTCTCTTGACATATTCAGAAAGAATATGCAAAATAAAGCTATCAACACTTTAGAGGAAGCATGGCTCACATTTCTGTGCGAGGACAAGCCTGAGCGTCTGATAGAACTGTTCGAGGCATTCCCGCAGTTTATCGCTATGTATGAAACGCTGTATAACATGAATAAGGATATGGTGAAAGCGATGGGATTTTTTTCAGAAGAACTCAGAATTATGGATCAGAATACAGTGCGCTATATGATGGACGAGATGGAAAGCAGGCTTGCTCAAATGCAGGTAGAAGCGGGAAAACTGGAGGCTCGGAAAAGTGAGTTGGAGAACCAGAAGAACGAACTGGAGAACCAGAAGAACGAACTGGAGAACCAGAAGAACGAACTGGAGAACCAGAAGAACGAGTTGGAGAACCAGAAGAACGAGTTGGAGAACCAGAAGAGCGAACTGGAGAACCAAAAGAACGAACTGGAGGCTCACAATACGCAATTGGAAGCCGAAAATAAAAGACTGTGGATCGAACTGCAAAAATACCGGGAAGAGCAGTTGTAAAACTTTTTAGAATCAGGGGGAATAGGCGCGGCTGCCTATTCCCCCCCTGATTGTTTTTCGGACTAATTGATGGCTTATTCAAAATATTTGCTGTCTGCCCTGCAGATTATCTTTTTATGAAAGTCGAAAGCATACGCCGAAATCAAATAATAGAATATAATGGACATTTTTTTCAGAATATGATAAAATAATCTATGTTTACGAGTCGTTACTTCTTGCATATCAAACTGGAAAGCCTAGTTGAAGGATGGGCTGTCTTAAAGTTACCCTTAAATTTTTCAATCACTGATTATAAAGGTTATTTGGTGAGAAATAAAAGAAAGCGCGGAGAAAAATGAAAACTCAAATAAAAGAGAAAGAAGCAAAAAACAGACCGGCAAGCCGAAAACCTGCACACAGGAAAAAGCCGGCCCCGGGAAAACTTTCCGGACCTGACGGGGGCACAGCTTCCGGGCCGCGCAGGCTGTTCAGCCTGAGAAACAAGATATTTGTCAGTTTCCTTCTGCCAATTCTTTTTGTGGTGGTCATAGGAATCGTTTCCTATAATGCCGCTGCCGGCGGATTGTCCCAAAAGTTCAGGGATTCCAGTCTACAGGTATCCCAGATGGCCATGGACTATGTGGATGTGAGTCTGGCTTTTATAAAGGGAGAGGCTCTGCAATACATGGTGGACGGGAGTCTGGTCAGCTATGCCCTGGGCTCCATGGAGGGGGATCAGATTGCCAAAACCAATTTCCTCAATGATACCCGCAGCGGCCTGGCAGCGATCCAGCACATGAACAACATGATTCACAACATACATATTGTAACCAAAAAGGGTATTGAGATGTGCAGTACCAATGCGGCGGAGCGTCAGGATGGTATCTATGAAGAATACTGTGCGGAGATGCAGGCCAAGTCCGGGGACGGCAGAACCATGTCTCAGTGGGCTGAGGGCCATGAGGCTCTGGACAGCGCGCTTTCCCTGGATGCGGCGGATACCTTTATGGTGTACCAGATTCCCACCAATAAAAAAGCCGCGTATATTGTGGTGGACATCAGCAGCAGCGCTTTGTATGATCGTCTTTGCGCAATTAATTTTGGAGAAGGCAGTATCTGTGGTTTTGTGACGGATAACGGTAAGGAATTGCTGTACGAAAATCTGAAGGAAGGTGGAACCGGCAGTCTTGTCCAGGGAGAGAGCGTTTTCGCGGACAAAGACTTTTTTGCAGACGCACTGGAGGGGGAGGAAATGTGCATTGCCCGGAAAGTGCGATTCCGGGGAACCAGCTATCTGTATATCCATGCAAGAAGCGGGGAAGGAGCCAGAATCAATTTCTGCGCGCTGGTGCCCTATCGTGTGATCACCGGGCAGGCACAGAAAATCAAGGGCATTACGGCTGCTGTTGTAATCCTGGCCTGCGTAGTGGCAGGAATTGTGGGATTTGGCATTACCCTTGGTATTCAGAAAAACATGAAAGCCATATCCTTAAGATTCAATCAGGTGGCCGGCGGAGATCTCCGCACGGAAGTGAAGGCGTATGGCAAAGATGAGTTTCAGGATTTGGCCCAGGTGGTAAACAATATGATTCGGAATAACCGGAATCTGGTGATGGGACTGTGCAAGACTGTCCAGGTACTGGAACAGTCCACCGGACAGGTGGATGACGCGTCAGGCGACATCAATACCTGTTCCCAGGATATTACCCGGGCTATCAATGAGATCAATGTAGGTATGGACAAACAGGCAGAACATGCCCAGGAGTGCGCGGTAAAGACCAACACATTGTCCGAGAGGATCAAGGAAGTGCGGGGGAGGGTGGAGCACACCCAGGCGCTGGTGGACAAGACAGAGCGCATGATCGGACAGGGTGCGGAGATCGTCGAGGTGCTGGGAGATAAGGCCCAGGAGACTTGGGAGGTGACCCGGAAAGTAGGAGACAGCATTACCCAGCTGCAGGCGGAGTCTCAGGCCATCAACGAGTTTGTGGAAACCATCAGCAGCATTTCCAAACAGACCAATCTGCTGTCCCTGAACGCTTCCATAGAGGCAGCCCGGGCAGGCAGCGCTGGTTTGGGTTTTGCGGTGGTGGCTTCGGAGATTCGCAAGCTGGCGGAGGATTCCAACAGAGCGGCGGGAGAGATTCGCAATCAGGTTCATATGATTACCAAATATACGGAACAGACCGTTAAGGATGCAGACTATGCTCGGGAGATCGTACATATTCAGGAGAAGGCAGTGCGGCAGGTCATAGATGTGTTCGGAGGCATGAGCGACCAGATCACGGAACTGCTGTCAGAGTTGAAACAGATTGCCGTGGGAACGGAAGCGGCTGACAGGGAGCGCAACGATACCATCGACGCCGTGGAGAATATATCGGCCATCATAGAGGAGACGGCCAGCAGTGCTCTGATGGTCCATGGCATGGCGGAAAATCTGCTGCACAGCGCAGAAAAACTGGATCATATCTCTCATGCGCTGAACGATAATATGGACGGTTTGAAAACGGAGATATCGGCCTTTAAGGTGGAGGAATAGAACGGATACCGGGAAGGACGTCATGAATAGAAAGAAAAAGGAAAGTCGTCTGGTGGCCTGGCTGAATAAGCTGAAACTGAGGCAGAAGCTGCGGATCATGCAGATTTGCTGTGTGATCCTGCCTCTCCTTTTGACGGACAGCGTTGTGGTAGCCGTTATCATGCAAGCGGAACGGCAGGAGAATTTGCAGGAAATGAGCAATATTGCGGATTCCGTGGAGTATACAATCATGAGTTACAGCGCCCAGCTGGTGACTCTGATGCAGGACATCTATAAAAACCGGGAAGTAAATGAGTTTATCAGCAGCACCTATGCTTCCCCGCTGGATTACTATAATCGGCACCTGAGTTTTGCCAAAGTTTCTCTGTTTACGCTGCTTATGAGCAACAACGACTGCAATGTGGTAATTTACACCGACGCAGAAGGTATTGTTAACGGCGGAAATTTCCAGAGATTGGAGAAAGCGGAGGGAGAAAACTGGTATCAGACATTTCGGGGACAGGATAAAAAAATCCTGTTATTTGCCGATTTTGCCAAAGTCAACTGGGAGAATAGAAGAACTATTTCATTCATCCGTCGCATGGACTATCTGGCAAGCGGCGACCATGGTGCTGTGCTTCGTCTGGAGTGGGACTACAGCAACATTCTCAGGGCTATCGTCAACGCCAAATACGCTTCTACGGTATATGTCTGCGAGGGGGACAGAATTCTTTTTTCCAACGAGGGGCGGGGTGGTATCTACGTACCATTTGAGACCATGCCTGCCTCTACGGCGGAAAAGGCGGGGGTCCGCAAGACCATTCGTATGCTGGACAACAGTTGGGATATTTATGTCATGTCCCAGAGGAATGTGGCGTATGAAGCACTGGGCAAAAACATGCCCTTGTTCTGCCTTCTGATCTTTTTCAATATATTCCTGCCCTTTGCTCTGATGAATCTGATCAACCGTTCCTTTACAGAGCGGCTGTCGGAACTGGAAGCAGTGCTAAGGAAGGTGAAAAGGGACGAGTTATATCAGCTTCCCGGCATCTGCGGCTCCGATGAGATCAGCCTGCTGATGCGGACTTATAACGAAATGGCGGGGCGTATGAACGATTTGATTCAGAAGGAGTACAAGAACCGCTTAAAACGTCAGGAGCAGGATCTCGCCAGACAGAGAGCTGAACTGCTGGCATTGCACAGCCAGATAAATCCCCACTTTCTGTTTAATGCCCTGGAGAGTATCCGCATGCACAGCGTGATCAAGAAGGAGTATGAGACGGCTGACATGGTGGAGAAGCTGGCGGTAATGCAGCGGCAGAACGTCACATGGGGCAACGACTATGTAACCATTGAGGACGAGATCAATTTTGTAAAGGCCTATCTGGAACTGCAGAAATACCGTTTTGGCGACAGGCTTTGTTACGAAATCAATTTGCCCGGTGAGTGCGGACAGTACCGGCTTCCCAGGCTGACGCTGGTCACTTTCGTGGAAAATGCCTGCGTACACGGGATGGAAAAGAAAGAAGCCGCCTGCTGGGTGTTCTTGCGGGTGTCCCAGGATGAGGAAAATCTGGTACTGGAGGTGGAGGATACTGGCCAGGGAATGCCGGAGGAGAAGTGCCGCCGTATGGCTGGGGAGATGAACGGGGCCAGCATCGAAATACTACAGGACAACAGTCATGTGGGTATGCTGAATGCCGCCCTGCGGTTAAAGCTGTTTTTAGACGGCCATGTGGGATTTGAAGTGGACAGTGAGACGGGTGTGGGCACGTTGGTGACCATCCGGATTCCGCTTAAGGCGGCCCGGCGGAAACGCAGGCTGCAGGAAAGCGGTGGAGGAGTGGAAATATGCTGAAAGTTTTGCTGGTGGATGATGAACCCTACATTCTGCAGGGGTTGTCCGTTTTGATTGACTGGGGGAAAGAGGGATTTGAAATCGTCGGAAAGGCGGGCAGCGCCCGGGAGGCGCTGGAGGCCATGAGGCGGGAACAGCCGGATCTGGTGCTGGCAGATATTCGGATGCCCCAGACCAGCGGACTGGACTTTCTGGAGGAAGTGCGCAGGGAGGGAATTTCTCATGCGTTTTTTGTCATGATGAGCGGCTACAGCGACTTCGAATATGCCAGAACGGCTCTGAAATGCGGCTGTATGGATTATCTCTTAAAGCCCATCAGCTGCGAGGAACTGGTGCATGTGCTGGGAAAAGTCAAAGTGTTGAAAGAGGAGGAGAAGCGCAGGGAGAGAGACGATTCCCTGATTACGAAGGAGTTTTTTTCCCGCAATATGATCGCTTTGATCCGAGGGAAATATGACGAGGAAAATATGGAGTGCGTCAGGCAGTATCTGGGAGAATGCCATGGCTGCCGCTATATCTGTGTGGAAGTAAATGACGGCGCCATGTCTGCCACACTGCCCAGGGAGGAGAGAAGAAGGCTGCAGAAACAGCTTTATCAGAAATGCCTGAATGAACTGCCGGGGGAGGAGTATCGGTGCATTTTTGATATATCCGTCCAGGGGGAGAACCATGATGTGGCCATCCTCTACAGCGAGGAACTCCTTCGGGCGGCAGGCGGGCTCACGGAACAGGAATATCTGGGACGGCTGAAGGAGCGGATCACCCGGGGAATGGGATTTCCCGTCCGTCTGGTGGCGGGCAGCAAGGTGGAGGGACTGGAGCAGATTGCGGATTCCGTCAGAACAGTGCGAATGGCCAGACTTCTGCGGGGGCTGGAATCCGGGGAGGATCTGGAAGGCATAGAGGACGGCGACTGGGGCCTGTTGGAAAAACAGGTGGACAGGGAGGGAGTGGATGAACTGGTCCATATGGTGAAGCATAACCAGAAAGAAGATATTGCTGTCGCCACGGAAAAGCTGTACGGTGAACTGTACAGTCTGGAGAGTCACCAGGTGAATATGGTTTTCCGCTATCTGTTTATCAAGCTGCTGAGGCTGGCCACGGGGGTTGATGAGAATATAGATCAGCATGAGGTGCTGCGCTTTATCAGTCGCTGCGCATTTGAGCAGACAGACATGGAGGATGGCGGAAAGGCCATGGCCAGGATGCTGCTGGATTATGGGGAATATCTGATGCAGCTGCGCAGGAACCAGTCTCAGGCGGTCTTGGGACAAATCGAGAGTGATATGAGGGCAAACTTCAGGGAGAATCTTACGTTGAAGGACATGGGGGCCAAGTATTTTATCAATGCGGCTTATCTGGGCCAGATTTTTAAAAAGCAATACGGTGAGTCTTTTAAGGACCGCCTGAACCGTATTCGCATGGAGTACGCGGAGGAACTGTTGCTGCATACGGACCTGAAAATTTATGAGATTGCGGAAAAAGTGGGTTATAGAGACAGTGATTACTTTATCAATCGGTTTCTGGCCATGGAAGGATGCACTCCCACCAAATTTAGAAAGCAGAATCGGCAGTAGTGCATGTTGACGAAAAAGGTCTCAAAATTTCGGATAGCATTGTGCAACTATAATTTGTAGGGTTTTTTCTATAGTTTGTCTGGTTGTGAAACTGACAGAGAAAATCTACAATATTGGTGTAGGAAGTATACTGACTGACGAAACAAAATCAAACAGTAGGAGGGAGAAATTTATGAAAAAGAAATTACTTTCCATGTTTCTGGTTTCCGTTATGGCAATATCCGCTTTGACGGGATGCGGAGACCAGGGAGGAGAGGGAGGCAATGGCGGCGGCAACGCGGGCGGCAGTAATGCCGGCAGCGCTGCCACCGAGAACAACGGAGGCTCCGAAGACGCAGCCAACACTGGAGGTAATACCGAGATCACCGAGTTTTCCTATTTCATCACCATGCCTGGCTCCGAGATCAATGATGACAATGAGATCGCCCAGATTATCGCGGAAAAGACAGGCGTTAAAGTGAAGGAGACCTGGCTCACAGGCCAGTCTGCTGCCGAGGCTACGGGTACTCTGATCGCCGGCGGTGAATATCCTGACTTTATCGACAGCGACGATATGTCCATGTTGGTTGACGCAGGCGCGCTGCTTCCTCTGGACGACTATATTGATAAATATCCCGAGTTTAAGAATACCTGGTTTACCGAGGAGGAATGGGAAAAGTTCCGTCAGCCGGACGGCCATATTTATTGGATTAATCCCTTCGGAAATACCTATGGGGAGAGCAAGGCCACCATACACAATGACGAGGCCTTCTGGATTCAGGTGAGAGTTCTGGAGTGGGCAGGTTATCCCAAGATCCAGACCATGGATGAGTATTTTGATCTGCTGGAGAGGTACATGGAGGCTAATCCCACCATGGAGGACGGCACCACCAACATCCCCTATACCATTCTCTGTGAGGACTGGAGATATTTCTGTCTTGAGAATGCGGGCCAGTTCCTGGGTGGCTATCCCAATGACGGTTCCGTGCTGGTAAATAAGGCTACCATGAAGATAGAGGACTATAACACCTCCGAGGACACCATTGCTTATTTCAAAAAGCTGAACGAGGAATATCAGAAGGGCTTCGTGGATCCCGAGAGTTTCACCCAGACCTATGACGAGTACATCGCCAAACTTTCCACCGGCCGGGTGCTGGGCATGGTTGACCAGTGGTGGAATTTCGCCAACACTGTGAACGATGTGTTTAAGTCTCAGGGCCTTGACCAGAAGGGCTGCAACTATGTGCCCCTTGGTCTGACCACCGAGGTGGGCATGGAGAACAGATGGCATACCTACGGTGACACCGTGAACCAGGCCAGCGGCATTGCGATCTCCGTGGACTGCAAGGATCCCGAGAAGGCATTCAAGTTCATGGTGGACATCTGTATGGATCAGGAACTGCATGACCTGCGCTTCTGGGGCGTGGAAGGTGTAGATTACATGGTGGATGAGAACGGCCTGTACTACCGCACTGATGAGATGAGGCAGAGATGCGCCGATACCGCTTACAAGGCGTCCCACATGTGTAGTTATTCTTACTTCCCCCAGTGGGGCGGCA
>JAAWKU010000165.1 GCA_022797535.1 Lachnospiraceae bacterium
TGACAACGAGAAATATGCTTATCATATTGCCGGCGATCCGGATGACGCCAATACGTCGGGCAATCCCGATAAGCTAAAGAGCATGATTGCCAATGATCCGGATACTGTGGTTAGTTTCTTTACCAAACTGTCTCAGAATCTGTACGATGAGATGAGCGAAATGTCCAGGTCTGTGAACGGCTATCGTTCCTACGGCAACTTCTATGATGATAAGAAGATGAAGTCGGACTATGACGATTATACCAGCAAGATCAAGGATCTGGAGAGAAAACTGAACGATTACGAGGATAAGTGGTACAAGAAGTTTGCCGCGATGGAGACTGCCTTGGCCAAGATGCAGAGCAGCGCCAGCGCTGTAACTTCCCTGTTAGGAGGCTGATAACATGGCAATGCCCGATGCTTACGCGCATTATAACAACAGCAAGGTACTCACGGCATCCCCGGCAGAACTGACCCTGATGCTCTATGAGGGAGCGATCAAATTTTGCAATGTTGCCATTCTGGCCATAGAGCAGAAGGATGTGCCCAAGGCGCATACAAACATTGTCAAGACCCAGAAGATCATTGACTATCTGCGCCAGACGCTGGATATGAAATACCCGGTGGCCCAGGACTTTGAGAACATCTATGTCTACCTGTCCAAGCGTCTGGTGGAGGCAAATTATAAGAAAGATCCGGAAATTCTGGAGGAAGTCAATGGGCATCTGCGCTCGGTCAGGGATACCTGGAAAGAGGTAATGCGGATCAATCAGGTGAAAGGGGCTAACTGATGGAGAGCCAGTTGAGCATTTTGCAGGAGAGCCTGGCGGCAAAGCGTCAGGTACTTCTGGAGATACAGGAGTATAACCGAAAGCAGGAGGCAGTTTTTACTGCGGAAGAAGTGGATATGTCCCTCTTTGACGAGGCCATAGAGGAAAAAGGCCGGCTGGTGCAGAGGCTGACCCAGCTGGACGAGGGATTTGAGGCTATGTACGAGAAGCTGGCCAGGGAACTGGAGCACAACAGGGATAAATATGCCGGCCAGATCCGTGTACTTAAGCAACAGATCAAAGAGATCACAGATCTGGGAGTATCCATACAGGCCCAGGAGGCCCGGAACAAATCTCTGATTGAGAGTTATTTTTCCAGGGAGCGGAGTAATATGCACAGGAGCCTCCAGAATTCTGCCAAGGCTTATAATTTCTATAAGAGCATGTCCAGCTTGAGTGCGGCGGGCAATCAGTCCACCTATGACAGCAAGCAGTGACAATGCGCGGTATCTCTAATCTATATTGCAGTTACCGGGGGGTGTAAAAATCCCCGAAAAATCGCTGAGGTCGTATGACTTCAGCGATTTTCAGTATATACTCACGAGGGATTAGATTTTCCTTTCCCTGTGGTGCAGGCTGCCTGATTATGCAACCTGCGCCGCAAGGGAATTGGAAAATCTTAACGCTCGTCAGTATAATTCAGCGCAGCGCTTCTCCCAATGCAGTCAGTATATTTTTCATTCCCCCAAGAGGATGTTCCTCCAGATAGCCGATGATGTAGTCCAGCCGGTTGATGGGAACACGGGCAGCAACCAGTCCGGCCAGCACCTGCTGCAACAGAGCCAGGCTTACCTGCTGGGGAACTACCCCTTCCACGGCGGCGGGGTACCGCCGATGTGTCATGTCCACCATGTCAGCAGTGAGCTGGCGGTTCAGAATCTGATCGTAGTGCTGCAGGATGATCTCAGACAGCAGCCTCACAATGCATTCCATTGCGGAGAGTTCCACATATCCCTCGGGCACGGTCTCCTGCTTTTCCCGCCATTCTCCCTGGGGCCATACCGTGCGCCACTCGGCGGTGGGAAGGGCATCTTCCAGCGCATAGAAATATCGGGGGTATTCCGACTGGATCGGAGCCACCACTTCCCGCCCGTGGAGCAGGATGCGATACTCTTTTTCTCCCAGAGTGATGTTATCCCGGAGCTGTATGGTGGGGACGATGATCCCCATTCGGTATCCCAAATCCAGGCGCATCTTGTGAATCAGGGCATAATTGTTGTTGTTCTCCTCCACCAGCATATCCACCAGGCCCATGCCCACCTCCAGCGCCAGAATGGGTTTCTGTATTACGTTTTCAATTTCCGCCTGTCTCTGTACCGACTCCAGATTCCGCTGAGAGAGTGTGGAAGCCTGATGGTTCAGCAGATAGTCTGTGGTGCAGTCCATAAGCTGCGCTATGGAACGGATCATCTCGGCGTCGGGCAGGCTGGAACCGTTCTCCCATTTGGATACCGCCTGGGGTGTGACTCCCAGTTTCTCGGCGGCTTTCTGTTGTGTGTAGCCCCGGTCCTGGCGGAGCCTTGTAAAGCGTTCTGCAAATTCTGTCAGCATGTTTTCCTCCTTCTTATCAATGCGCTGTGTGCATTACGTTCAGATAAATCTCCTTGCCGATTAATCCACAGCCGTTGGAATTTCGCCGGATATAATACATACAGCACACTGGGTAATAATATATTTGTCTTGTTTAGAATAGCATGATAACAGATGTTTTACAACCAACTGTTGATAGAATGGGGGACCAACCATCAGTTGTATAAGGGGACTGTTTTTCCACTGTTCTTGAAATTAAAGGCTATTTGGCCGTATTAGAATAGCATGGAAACAGGTGTTTTGCAACCAACTGTTGATAGAATGGGGGGGGACCAACTATCAGTTGTATAAGGGGACTGTTTTTCCACCGTTCTTGACATTAAAGGCTTTTTGGCCGTATAGTATTCATAGGAACTTTGAGCAGGCGGTTTTATGTTTAATGGAACAGAGGCGCAGAAGAGGAGAAGCAGATGGAGTTTGACCAGGATCTGGAGAAAAAGCAAAGAGAGCCAAATGGGTGGATCAGGCTGCTCCCGGTGGGAGTGGCGGCTGTCCTGATCGCGGTAATACTGGCGGTGATGGCCCTGGGGCCCAAGAGAGGCGGAGACGTGGGTAAGCCGGAAGAAAGCGGCAGTGCAGCCACAGAAGTTTCGGACGACAGCTCTCAGGTCATTGGTGACAATGGTGAGGAGAACGCTGCCAACAGCGCGGACGGCGGGGATAGCGGCGGTCAGGGGGACTTTACCGACGATGGGAGCGCTGCCGGGGAAACGGATCCCCAGGATCCGGCCGGGCAGGAACTGGGAAGCCAGGTGGATCTGGCCCAATTACTGGTATCCCAGCGGGTACAGGAGCAGCAGCGTACCACCGTGGGCATAGACGTCTCCCGATACCAGGGAACCATAGATTGGAGCCAAGTGGCAGAGACAGGGATTGACTTTGCCATGATCCGGGTGGGTTATCGCAGTCCGGAGGCGGACAGGGAGATCTATGCTGACACCAATGCCAGCTACAATATGCAGGAAGCCCAGGCTGTAGGTATCCAGTTGGGCGTGTATTTCTTCTCCACTGCGGCCACGGAGGAAGAGGCCCGGGAAGAAGCCCTGTGGGTGGCGGAATATATTTCCCGGTATCGGATTACCTATCCTGTGGCCTTTGACTGCGAGGGATATGAGCGGGAAGGCAGTGTGCTTTATGATCTGAGTAAGGAGCAGCGCACGGATATAGCCGTTGCTTTTATGCAGGAGATCTATGACCAGGGGTATACCCCCATGTTTTATGGATCCAGTTATGCCATGACGGACAGTAACCATTGGGATATGGAGCGAATTGAGCAGTCCTATAAGGTGTGGGTATCTCAGTATCCAGCCCTTCCCTATCCCCAGACAGAGCGGTCAGCTTACGGAAGAACCCATGCCATGTGGCAGTACACCAACCAGGGCAGCCTGCCGGGCATTTCCCAGCCGGTGGATGTGAATGTGGCGTATTTCGGCTATGAAGAGGCGGCGGACCCGGTGAACGGACAGGCCCCTGACCAGGCTTATGCTGATGTGGAGGCATTGCTCCGTTTTGTGGAAGTGGATGAGACCGTGACGGCCAAGGAGTCTACCAATCTGCGGAACATTCCCAGCCAGGGACAGGACAGCACGGTGCTGTGGACCCTGCAGAACGGGGAGACTGCCCGGCGCACAGGTGTGAGTGACAGCGGCTGGTCCAGGCTGGAATATCAGGAACAGGTGTGCTATGCGGTGTCCAGCCTGTTGACCACGGATCTGGCCTACCATCCGGCAGGGGTGGGAGACACGGCAGGGCTGGATTATCCGGCAGGGGTGGGAGACATGGCAGGGCTGGATTATCCGGCAGGGCCGGGGGACACGCCGGGGCAGGAGTCCGCGTCGGAGCCGGTTTCGGAGTCGGAGGATGGGATCAAGACCAGGTTCACCGACTGCTATGAACTGATGACGCCCAAAATAGAAATCAATCTTCGGGCGCTGCCCAGTGTGACCAATCCAGAAGCGGTGGTGGTGGCCACCATCCGGTATGGGGATGTGGTGACCCGCACGGGAATCAATACGGAAGTGGGCTGGTCCCGGGTGGAGTATGGAGGGCAGGTGCTCTATTGTGTCAGCAGTTATCTCACGCCCGCCCCGGCTCAGGAGTGAATGTGGCTCCGGGGGAAAGAGGGAGGCAGGCCGCTGCAATGCCATTCCCATTTGTCGGCACGGCAGTGAGCGCGCATATAATATAAGTATCTGGGAAAACGGAGGAAACAGAGCCATGGCAGGAAATTTGACTACGCTGTGCTATATTGAGAAGGACGGCGCCTACTTAATGCTGCACCGGGTTAAAAAAGAGCGGGATATCAATCGGGACAAATGGATTGGCGTGGGCGGTCATTTTGAGGCAGGGGAGTCTCCGGAGGAGTGCCTGCTGCGGGAGGCAGCGGAGGAGACGGGACTGACTTTGACGGAGTATCGGCTCCGGGGCGTAGTCACCTTTATTGCGGACATGCTTCCCGCAGAGTATATGTTTCTGTATACGGCCACGGGCTATACGGGAGATATCCAGCCCTGTGACGAGGGAGATCTGGAATGGGTGGCCAAAGAGAAAGTGCCGGAACTGCCCATCTGGGAGGGCGACAGGATTTTTTTCCGGCTATTGGAGGAGCGGCAGGACTTTTTCTCCCTGAAGCTGCGGTATGAGGGAGATACCCTGGTTGAGGCGGTGCTGGATGGAAATGAGAAAATGGTCTGAGAAATGGGGCGGTCAATATTGTCAGACAGTGTGGGCCGGAGGCGGGAATGCATTTTATGAAGAGATACTCTCCGGCTTCACTGCGGCGTCCGGAGAGATTCTGAACGAAGCCCTGACGGGCGTATATCTCCATGGCTCCCTTGCCATGGGATGCTTTAACCCGGATCGGAGCGATATTGATTTGATACTGGTGATAAACCGAGAGATGGCAGACAGGCAGAAAAGACGTTTTATGGAAGAAGTGGTGAAGTGGAACCTCCAGGCGCCGAAAAAGGGACTGGAACTCAGCGTGGTGAGGGAAGAGGTTTGCAGAAATTTCATTTATCCCACGCCCTTTGAACTGCACTTTTCCCCTGTGCATCTGAAGTGGTGGCAGGAGGATCCGGAGGGGTATATCCGGGACATGAAGGGTGCGGACCCGGATCTGGCGGCCCATTTTACGATTATTAGGAAGTACGGGATTGCCCTGGCGGGGCCGGCTGTGGAAGAAGTGTTCGGGGAAGTGCCCCGGGAGGCGTATCTGGACAGCATCTGGCAAGACGTGAAAAATGCCCTGGAGGATGTGGCAGAGGATCCCGTGTATGTTATTTTGAATCTGTGCCGGGTGGCGGCCTGTGTCAGGGAAGATAGAATTCTTTCAAAAGCGGCAGGAGGAGAGTGGGGGCTGGGCCGCCTGCCGGAGAGGTATCATTTGCTGATCCGGGATGTGCTGGCGACATACAGATCGGACGAGGCAAAGGCGATTGACCCGATTCTGGCCCGGGAATTCTGCAGGGAAGTTTTGACAATGATCCACTCCTGCGGAGAAGTATATTTCTAAGGAAGCGCTGATTAAATCAGCCCTTCCTTAGAGCCTCCGGCGGATGCACACGGATTTGCAGAGGAATTTGCCGCTTTGCGGCGCAAATCCGGT
>JAAWKU010000166.1 GCA_022797535.1 Lachnospiraceae bacterium
GCCACGGATATCATTTGACTAATGGGAGAATATTAAAATGGGAAAAGTCCAAACGCAAAACGGCGCTAAGAAAAAGAAATACTTGAGTATAGGTCTGAAGGTGGGCTGCATTGTGGCGATACTGGAGGCTATCTCGGTCACGGTGGCGGTGGTGATCTGTGTAAACATGTTTAACGCCCTGATTACCAGGATGCAGACCGTGCGTTGCACCAATGGCACCAATATGCTGGCTCGGGAACTTGAACGGATTTCCGGGGACACGGAGCAGGATATGAATGCGTTGCTGGACGATCTGAAGGCCCACATGGGTTGTGAGTTCACTATTTTTGAGTGGGATACCCGGGTCTACAGTACTGTGGAGCAGGACGGGCAGCGGGTGGTAGGCACCAAGCTGGCTTCGGAACTGGTGGAGCCGATTCTGGTACAGGGACAGACCTATGTGGGCGAGGCCAGTCTCAACGGGGTGCATTATCTGTGCTCCTATGTGCCTACAAGGGGAAGCGATGGACAGATCAACGGTTTGATCTTTGCGGGGATATCCAGGGTGGATGCCGAGCAGGAGAGCGCCCATGTGGTGCAATATGCCGTTATGGTGAACACTGCCATCATCGTGGTAAGTATTCTGCTGTTGGCCATCTATCTGAGAATTCGCGTGGTTGTTCCTTTGGGTGAGATTACCCAGGTGGCCGAGCGGCTGGAGGAGGGCGATCTGGGCCTGAGCAGCGGTAAGGAGATTAAAGTCAGCGCTCATACCAACGACGAGATCGGCGAACTGGGCCGGATATTTGAGAGCACCATCCGCCGTTTGAAGGCATACATAGGGGAGATCAGCAGTATTTTGGGCTCCATTGCGGACAGTGACCTGACCCAGAGTACGGTTCAGGATTATATGGGCGATTTCCAATCCATCAAGAAATCTCTGGACAGCATATTGAGCGCGCTGAACAGCACCATGGGGCAGATTGCCACCAGCGCGGGGCAGGTGTCCACCGGTTCCAGTCAGGTGGCCAGCAGCGCCCAGGCCCTGGCTCAGGGCGCTACACAGCAGGCCAGCGCCGTACAGGAGATCTCCGCCACCATCGCCGACATATCCGAGAGCGCCAGGCAGACATCCGAGGCTGCTGCGGAGGTGGGCAGCTTTGTCAACCAGGCGGGCGCGCAGCTGGGGGTCAGCGTGGATTATGTCAAGGAACTGAACGAGGCCATGAAGAATATCTCCGGCTCTTCCAAGGAGATCAGCACCATCATCGCCACCATTGAGAATATTGCTTTCCAGATTAATATTCTGGCTCTGAACGCGGCTGTGGAAGCCGCCCGGGCCGGAGAGGCAGGCAAGGGATTTGCCGTGGTGGCCGGGGAAGTGAGAAGTCTGGCTTCCAAGTCCGACGAGGCGGCCAAGGCTACCAAGAAGCTGATTGTGGATTCCATTGCCGCTATCACGGAAGGCGGCCGGGTGGTGGAAAAGGTAACGGAGTCCCTGGATCTGACCGGCCAGCTGGCAGGCAATGTGACCACCAAGATGGCTTTTGTGGTGGAGGCCGTGGAACGGCAACATGTGGCGATCTCTCAGGTTACCGAGGGCGTGGATCAGATTTCCATCGTGGTGCAGACAAACTCCGCCACCAGCGAGCAGTGCGCCGCAGCCAGCGAGGAACTTTCTTCCCAGGCCGGCCTGCTCAGGAATCTGATGAATTCTTTCAGGCTTGTACGGCGGTAGGGCAGTTTTAATATACTGTTTCCGGGCCTTCTATATGTACTCATTACAACCGGCTGGTTCCCTTGGGGGAGTCTGCCGGTTGTTTTTGTGTCACAGACAAAAATAAACCCCCAGCTATGCAGGGGGAGGGTAGATTGCTTCTTCGCAATATAATATCGGTTTTTTTGCAGGGAGGGATTGAAAAGAGCGGTAAAAACCATGTATAATAAACTTAGTGTACAGGCACGCCCATAATATAGAACTAACAGCGCCGTCTATATCGCCATCCGCTACGTTGTTGTCAGATGGTGATGTAGCGCATTGTCTACTTCCTATGCTTTGCAGAGCGACTATATATTCAGCGCCGTTCGTTCAAAGATGAACGTGTCAGCATACTGGTGTACTGACATATTTATATCGCCCAAAGATTTGCCCGGCCTGCGGAATTTGGCCGGATCTAATGTGGACAGTATACGGGCTGTTGATGAGGGGCATACGACATAGGATGGAAACAGGGGACGGGAGAGATGAGAGCAGGCAGGAAGCATTTTTTTATCACCATATTGGTGACAATGGCGGCGCTTGTGTTTTTGTCGGCATACATGATGACCACGTTTTACCGAAATGCAAGGAAAGACGCCCTGGCGCTGGGGGTAAGCACCATGGCCCAGGAGAAGGAACTGGCGGAACGCTATCTCAGCAGAGCGCTTGACATTGTTCAGATCACTTCCATGGAGATTGAGTATCTGCTGCGCCAGGAAGCGGATTCGGAAGTGATACTGGACTTTCTGGAAAATGAGTCGGATTATTACATGCATTCTGTGGACCAGGATTTTACCGGGGTGTACGGCTGGATTGGAGGCGAATATCTGGACGGGATCGGCTGGGTGCCGGAGGCGGATTATGTGCCCACAGAGCGGGTCTGGTACACGGACGCTGTTAAGGCGGGTGGGGAACCTGCCATGATTTCTCCCTATCTGGATGCGCAGACAGATACCATTATGATTTCCATCAGCCGCATGCTGTATGACAACGAAAGTGTTATTTCTCTGGACATCTCCCTGGAAACACTGCAGAAACTTACGGAGCGGATCAATCTCAACGGGCATGGATATGGCTTTATCATGGACATGGACGGCTTTGTGGTGGCTCACTCCAACTCTGCCGAGAAGGGAAAGGAATACGGGGAAGACGCTCAGAAAGCAGAACTGATTCAAAGGGTGATTGCCTCCGGCGGCGCCAGCTTTGATATGGAGATGGAGGGGGAGCGGATCACGGTGTTCTCGGACACCATATTGAACGGCTGGTATGTGGTCATGGTGGTGGATAACAGAGGGCTGTACGCAGATCTGATCTGGATCATGGTGCAGGGCGTCTGTATGTGTCTGGTGGTATTTGGCGTAGTTGTGCTGTTCTGCTTTGTGGAGATGAACAGGACTGACCGTTATATGGTTAAACTCCAGGAGAGCCGCAGGGAACTGGAGCAGCTCAACGATAATATTATGCAGATTCTGGCCAAAACCATAGACGCAAAGGACAAATATACCAGGGGACATTCCGTGCGGGTTGCCAACTACAGCCGCGAGATCGCCCGCAGGATGGGAAAGAGCGGAAGGGAGCAGGAACAAATCTACAGGGCAGCCCTGCTTCACGATGTGGGCAAGATCCGCATACCTGACGGAATTATCAACAAGCCCGGCAAACTCACCGACGAGGAGTATGCCTTTATAAAACTGCACCCGGTTTCCGGATATCATATATTAAAATCCTTCTCCAAGGACCAGTTGATTGCCACTGGAGCCAAGTTTCACCATGAACGCTATGACGGAAAAGGCTACCCCAATGGGCTGGTGGGAGAGAATACCCCGGAACATGCCAGAATCATCGGCGTGGCGGATGCTTATGACGCCATGGCTTCCAATCGAAGTTACCGGGATGCGCTTCCCCAGGACGTGATTCGAAGCGAACTGCTGGCAGGCAAGGGGACTCAGTTCGATCCTCGAATCGTGGAGGTCATGCTTCGCATGATGGACGAGGACAGGGAGTACCGCATGCGCCAGATTCCTGACTTCCGGAAAACCGTTCTGGCGGTGGATGACGATCCCATCAGCATTGAACTGATTAAAAGTATTTTTGAAGCACAGCCGGTATACAGGCTGGTTACGGCGGGCAGCGGAGGGGAAGCTCTGGAACTGCTTAAGACCTGTGCTGCAGATCTTGTGCTGCTGGATCTGGAAATGTCCGGTCTGGATGGATTTGAGACCTTCCGGCGAATCAGGCAACATAGTGATGTTCCCGTGGTGTTTATAACCGCCACCAAGGATTTGGCCACCATGGAAAAGGCCAGGGAACTGGGTGTTGAGGACTATATTACAAAGCCCTTTGTGCCCCAGATTATGCTGGAGACAGTGTATGGCGCCCTGAACTGGGAGAGCTGACCTGTGAAAATAGAAGCAGGGGGGCCGGCATGCCGGCCTTCCTGACAAGATGTTTTAGTTCTCTTTTTATTGAGTATGAGTGGCTTACCATGCATTTCATATTTTTCAATTTTTAATTTCGCCTATATTCTGGCATTATCCCATTTGCTGAAAAAAGGTTGATCTTAATTTAACAATCTTAGGACAAAAAGCGGGCAAGCCCAAGTGCCTGTCTAACAGTTTTTTTGTGCTTTTACTTGCTTTGCAGCAGGATATATAGCATATATAATTTTCCATATGCATTCTAAAAAATCTTGACCGGAAATAAAAAACATGATAATATCATATAGAATATGAGCGTGTAGTGTTCTTATTACACATATTAATATATAAGAATTTAATTAAATACGTATACATAAAAAACGTATATATTTCAAAAAGAATTTCATATTCCTGTATATATGTTAGGTGAACAGCAACATATGAGTTCATTATGTCAAACAGTTATTGAATTTTTTTAAAGATTAATGTGTAGAACGCATAGTAAATAGGGGAGAGAATCAAAATGGAACAAAAAATAAAACTCATGTCGGTGTGCAAAAGGAAGCCTAAAGCGGAGAACCTAAGCAGTTGGTCCAAAACGGCGGAAAGGTACGCTCCTGATCTGTATGAGTTATTATACAGTGTGGGCGAGAAGGATTGTTTTAAAAAAGTGGCCGAACTTCATCCTGAAATAGTACTAGTATTGTCTGTTGCCGAGGATGGAAATTTAAAGAATGGGTTACGACTGGTAAAAGGGATAAAGCAATTGAATTCCCAGTCAATAACATTTGTTGTTTTTGATATGCTGGACAATGAAGAGGATGTATTTGATGAATTTATAGAATGTGGGGCATATAAATGTTATACTTCACCGGTAAGCATGGATGCATTATTTCATGATATGTATGTAGCATTGAACATGGAATAACAGAAGGGGCCAATACACATGGGAAGAATAAAAAGCAGGCAGTTTGATAATCTGTCATTGTCCTTTAGAGAGATATGGGGTTTTGATAAAAGGCTAATTTTCCTTTTGCTTGCTGATGTTTTTGCCAGCGCCTTACGTCCTTTTCCCAACATCATACTGGCCGGACGAATAGTGGATTGTATAGCGGAAGGCAAAAATTTCATGCAAGTAGTTTTCTATGCAGCTATTATGTATGGAATGGATTATACCTTAACTGCTATTATCACATTTTTGGGTAAATCAAGAGATTACCTGTTTACCAAGATCATCAATAAGCTGGATAATGATGTAAACGGTAAATGTATGAATATGGATTATGAAAAATTTAATGATTCGTCGGTTCAAGAACGGATCTTAATGGTTAATCAAGCTGTGCGGGGAAAGAACTTTTTTACCAGTCTTACTATTTTTTTTAACATCATTTCGCAGATTGTAACCCTAATCGGTATAATATGCGTGATGACCATATTAAATATATGGTTATTGGCAATTGCATTGATTGTTATTGCATTACAGGCTGTATTGCATTATGTACGGTTAAGGCATGACAGAAAATATACACAAGATATGATTGAAGATAACAGAAAGGTTACATATGCTTCACAGTTAGCTAAAAATATTTCGTATAAAAAAGATATTGTTACCTTCGGTATGAGCGATTATATTTTGAAAAAAGTAGAGATTTTTCAAAATGCCATGTTGGTTATTGATAAACGAAGGATAAAAGAAGGAGGCTTTATTGAAATGGCGACATATACACTAAGCGTTGCTTTTCAGATATTGGCCTATCTACTGATTGGACAAAAAGCATTTTATGGCGAAATAACCATCGGTGAATT
>JAAWKU010000015.1 GCA_022797535.1 Lachnospiraceae bacterium
TGAAATGGCGACATATACACTAAGCGTTGCTTTTCAGATATTGGCCTATCTACTGATTGGACAAAAAGCATTTTATGGCGAAATAACCATCGGTGAATTTACAATGGGTATTGCATCGTTAATTAATTTTATGGCTGCATCTTCTTTTGTCACAACAAACATTGTTTCTTTTAATGATAATTTTTTCTATATCAGGCAATATAAATCATTTCTTAATCTAAGAAGTAAGTTTGATAAAGCGCCTCAAACGATTGGATTAAATGATATTGACATTAGTCATATAGAAATAGAATTTCGCAATGTCTGGTTTAGGTATCCTAATAGTACTTCATATGTATTGAAAAATATTAATATTACAATAAAAGATACTGAAAGGCTTGGAATTGTGGGATACAACGGAGCGGGTAAAACATCATTTGCTCTATTGCTGATGCGTATGTATGATCCGACAGAAGGAGCTATTTTTCTAAATGGTATAGATATCCGAAATATTGATTATAAAGAGTATCAGAAAATTATTTCGTCAGTGAATCAGGATTTTTCACTTTTGGCTTTTTCATTAGTGGAAAATATAGCGATTTCAGAGGCTGCAGGCCAGGAAGAAAGAAGAAGGATCACAGAACTTTTAAACGAAAATGGTCTGAGTGAAAGATTTAAAAAAATGTATCGTGGATTGGATACGCCTGTTACGAAAGCGCTGTTTGCCTCGGGTGTGGATTTATCGGGGGGAGAAAGCCAAAAAATTGCTGTTGTCCGCGCACTGTATAAGGATGCTCCGTTACTTATATTAGATGAGCCTACTTCTGCGTTAGATCCTGTTGCCGAACATGAAATCTTTCAGAAGTTTGCTGAAATGTCGAAGGGAAAAACGACAGTCTTGGTTTCACACAGAATATACAGTACCAGATTTTGTGATAGTATTGCTGTTTTTGATAAAGGTGAGATAGTGGAGCATGGAACCTTTGATGAACTAATGGAGCAAAAAGGGCTATATTATAGTTTCTTTGAAAAACAAGCGGAATATTTCAAGGATACACTTAAGGACAGTATCGTATAAATTAGAATATATCAAATTTAATATGGATAAGAATAAAATGTTAAACATTTTTACAAAAGGCAAGTGCAGCAAAAAAAGGAAAAGGTACTAAACATAATAGATCCGCCTATTGGGACGTATCAAGGAATTTCCTTTGTCTTGGCGGTGCTTCTTTGTGATAATAAAACAGAAAATTTATACTACAACAACTATATAAACTTAACTGTAGATAATGAAAATGACTACACTAACATGGGGCTGAGATTTACAAACGTATCCTGGGAAAATTACCGGATTGACGGGTTTGCAAATATGGATATGTACTATGTAAAAAATATTAAGCATGCTTGTTTTATAGAATTTCTAAAAAAATTAATTGACCTAAATAATTATCTTCTGCTATTTGGCGTAGACGAATTTTATTTGTCATATAGTGAATTCTATAAGAAAATACATTTCATTCACGATACGTATATTTATGGTTATGATGAAAATAGTTTTTACTTAATGGCATATACAAATGAAAACCTAAAAAAAATACGAATATGTTGTCACGAAATTAGAGATGCAATATATGGTTATTTACAAAAAAACAACAATGCATCATTTTGTACCTTCAGACCAGTAAGAAATAAATATGTAACGGTTGATACTGGTAAAATATGTAGAGAATTAAATGATTATATTAATAAAAGAGGAAGTGATATCTACGCAAAGACGGATATATATGGCATTGCAACATATACTTTGCTACAAAAATATATTGGGTATGTATCCATAAATAGTGAAGTAAAAATTGACTTAAGAATATTTAGAACATTTTGGGAACATAAAAAGGTTATGTGTGAGCGAATTCAATATCTAAGTAAAGTTTACTCAATATCCTTAGATGTATGTGAAAACATTAAAAGTATAGAGAAGCAATCAAGATTGATTTTTTCACTTGCAACGAAATATTATCTATCGGGACGTAAAGAAATTCTAGAACGGATATTGTTGCTAATGAGAAAGGTTCAGGATGGTGAAATGGAATTAATTGTAGAATTACTTAATGAGTTAAATAGGCAATAATAGAAAGTTCCTAATGGTGTGCTCGCTAACAGCAATCCATCCAGAACTTTCGCAAACGTCAAATAGATTCTTTCCATGATTAGTTGATTTCAACGTGAAAAATATCATGGAACAACACTTTAGTTTTTAGCGGTTCAAAGTTACAGACAGGGGGGAGAGTCTCCCCTTTTTTGTTGAATTTTAGTAGAGAAACGGATATACTGTTAATAAGTATCGGCCAGGCATGGACAGAGGGCGTTCCGGACTTTCATAGAAGGAGAGCAGACAGGTGGATAAGATAACAGCGAAGGGAAAAAGAAAGCAGACAGGGAGGGAAAAGGCGGACCGGCGGATCAGCGGCGGCCTGTGGCTGATGTGGGCCCTGACGGCGATGTACGGGCTGTCCTGCCTGTATCTGTATTATATGCAGTCCATCCAGCCGCTGGATTATAACAACCGCTATTTTCAGTCGGATCTACCCTATCACATCAGCATGATTGTGGAGGATGGCTGGTATTACAGCTTTACCGCTTATGTCTACCAGGCGCTGTATTACCTGTGCGGAAAGACAACTCTGGGAATTGCCCTGTTTCTGGCAGCGGTGACGTTGGCTTCCCTGCTGGTCACGGAACTTTTGCTGCGCGGCATGGCGGGTATGCAGAAAAGGAACTGGGCCACCATGGCTGCAGCCCTGGTGCTGAACCTGGTGATGCCCTTTTACCTGACATGGGCGGGGAGCTATCGTTATGTGAGTTACCAGTCAGGCAACCTGTGGCACAATTCCACCTACCTCTGTATGCGGCTGCTGGCTCTGCTGACTCTGCTGTTTTACCGAAAACTGGAGGAGGATTACAGGGAGCAGATCACATGGAAGCAGTGGCTGCTTTTTGCTCTGCTGCTGGTGGTATGTACCGGAGTTAAGCCCAGCTTTTTGACGGTGTTTGCACCAGCGCTGGCTCTGAAACTTCTCTGGGACCTGTGTCATAAAGTACGCTTTAAACAGGTATTCCTGCTGGGCTCAGCGGTGCTGCCTGCCTGCGGTGTGGTACTGTGGCAGAACATGGTATTGTTCGGGGAGGATACGGGCAACGGCATGTCGTTTGATCCCTGGTATACCTTTTCTTTACATGCCTACAGGCCCAAGCTGGCCGTTCTGTGTTCTCTGGCCTTTCCGCTGGTGGTGCTGGGGGCCAGTCTGTTGGCTTCCGGCAGGCAGCAGTGGCGCATTGGAGGGGCGCCCCGGGAGGATGTCTGGCCCGGGGGCGTTTACCAGCTTCGCCTGGGCCGCACATACCTTTTTAGCTGGCTGATGGCGCTGACGGGGTTTGCGGAGGCTCTATGCCTGGTGGAGACGGGCAGCCGGTCCAGGGACGGTAATTTCCTGTGGGGTTATCTGTTCGCCATTTTCTGGCTGTATGTGGTAAGCCTGGTCAAGTGGCTGTCCCTGCGGAATGTGGACGTCATGCTGCTCTCGTCCGGAGGGAATGCCTGGGGGCGCGTCCGGCTGATTCTGGTGCGTGTCGCCTATGTGCTGGCAGGGCTGGTGCTGGTCTATCAGCTCTGGTGCGGGTTTTTCTTTTTCATACGCCTGTTGGAGGGAGAGACCTATTTTATGCAGGGATGACCGAAGGGGAAATGAGGAAGCAAAATTAAAACAGTGGAACTTATTAAACGAATTAAAATATAGAAAGGGCGCGCCATGAAATATATTATTAATCAGGACAATTACCACAACTTTGAGACGCTGGCGGTGAACCGCCTGGCCCCCAGAAGCTATTTTATCCCTTATCCTGACCGGGAGCAGGCGGAGCGGGTCAGTTTGCGGCAGAAGCGTTATGCCTCCCCCAAGGTGACTTGTCTCAGCGGCAGATGGGACTTTCATTTTTATGCCGACCCTTCCCGGATGCCCGCTATCCTGGACACGGCGGAGGTGGAGTGGGAACAGATCTCCGTGCCGGGCTGCTGGCAGTTTCAGGGATATGACAAACCCTTCTATGTGAATACCCGCTATCAGTTCCCTTTTCAACCGCCCAGAATCCCTACCACAGGCAAGGTAGGACCGGTGTTCACTTGGGCGGGAGCGGACCAGGGCAATATACCCCGGCGCAGGGACCCAGGAGAGGAATATAATTTTGTGGGCGTATACCGCTGCCTGTTCCAGGTGAAAAACCCGGAAAAAAGGCATGAGATCTCCTTCCTGGGTGTCGCCAGCTGCATTGACCTGTATGTGAACGGCTGTTTTGTGGGTTATTCCGAGGGCTCCCATAATATGGCGGAGTTTGATGTGACGGAGTTTCTGAGCCAGGGAGAGAACGAACTTTTGGCTGTGGTACATAGATGGTGCAACGGCACCTATCTGGAGTGCCAGGATATGTTTCGCAACAACGGGATTTTCCGGGATGTACTGCTGCGGGTCTGCGGGGAGAACGATTTGTGGGACCTGGCCTGGGAGACCAGACACAAGGAGGAGTCCCGGGAGCCGGGGGCGGCATATGACGCCACTGTCACTGTCACCCTGTACAAGGACGGCCCGGTGCGGTTTACCCTGGAAGGACATGGCCTGAACCAGAGTCTTACAGGACACTCCCGGGAGCATGTGGCCCAGGTATGTTTTTCCGACCTGCCCGTGAGGGAGTGGAATGCGGAGGAGCCGGTGCTGTACGACCTGTATGTCGAGACAGAGGGTTGCTGCGTCCGGGAGCGGGTGGGATTTAAGCGGGTGAGCACCGGCGGCCGGGTATTTTGCATCAACGGCCGTCCGGTGAAGCTGCACGGCGTCAACCATCACGACACCAGCCCTCTGGGGGGCTATGCCATGACCCCGGAGGAGATCGAGAAAGACGTTTCCCTGTGCAAGGAGTACAACATAGACACCATCCGCACCGCCCATTATCCCCCGGATCCTTATCTGCTGGAGCTTTGCGACGAACGGGGGATCTATGTGGTGGACGAGGCCGATCTGGAGACTCACGGAAGCTGGTCCCACCGACTGCCTCCCAACTACAGTCATATCAGCAACGACCCATCCTGGGGGCGGCATTATCTGGACCGGGCCCGCAGGCTGTTTCACCGGGACAAGATCAGAGCCTGTGTGGTGATGTGGAGCCTGGGCAATGAGTCCGGCGGCGGCTGCAACACCGACAGGATGTATCGTTATCTGAAAAAGAGGACTGCTCTGCCGGTGCATTATGAGGGCGCGATCCATACCCGGCGCAGGGCCTATGATGTGGCCAGTGAGATGTACCCCTCCGTAGAGAAAGTGCGCCAGGTGGGAGAGGGCATCCGAAAACTGCCTCAACTATGCGACAGGCCCTATTTTCTGTGCGAGTATGCCCATGCCATGGGTGTGGGACCGGGCAATGCGGAAAGCTACTGGCAGGAGATCTACCGCTATGACAATCTCATGGGGGGATGTGTCTGGGAGATGGCAGATCATGCGGTGCTGCACCCGGACGGCAGTTATACCTACGGCGGTGATCATGGGGAGTGGGAGCATGACGGGAATTTCTGTGTGGACGGCATCTTTTACCCCGACCGCAGGCCCTCCACAGGGGCCCGGATCATTCGGTTCCTCTACCGGCCCATTCGCGTGAGCCATGTGGAGGGGAATCTGTATGAGATATTTAACACCACAGGCTTTACACCGGGCAGTCGCTTTCTGCTGCGCTGCCAATGGAGCGATGGCCGTGAGACAGAGATCGAGCCCGCAGTGGGCCCTCTGGAGCGGAAATGCATCCGCATTCTGCCGCCGGTGGAGCGGTCCGGGGAGGAATACCGGCGGATCTGCCGGGATCCCCGGCAGGAACTGCTGCTTACCATTGTAACCCTGGAGAAAAGCACCGGGCGGGAGGTGGCGGTGGAGCAACTCGTTCTGCAGGAGGCAGTTCTGCCCCGACCCGCCCGCAGCAGCCAGAAGCCGCTGCCTTCCATTCTGCAGGCAGATCACGGACGCCCCAGCCTTTATCTGGGGGATACCCGGCTTCTGGCAGCGGATCCCTATACCATTCTGTTTCGCGCCCCCACGGACAATGATATGGACCTGCTGGGACGCTGCGCGGTGTCAGGCTTTACAGATCAGCGGGAAGAGTTGCTGGAGCTGGAGCGCACGTCGCTTCAGCTGAAAGTGAAAACACGTATCGAATGCAGGGCGGGCAGCTTTCTCTGCACGGATACATATGAGTACTGCAGCCAGGGCTTCCTGTTCACCAGCAGAATCCGCTGCCTGCGGGGCGTGGGATTCCTGCCCCGGTTCGGCAAAGCGTTCCGACTGGAAGAGAGTTTTGACCAGGTTACATATTATGGGAGAAACGGAGAGTCCTATGGGGACATGAAGGATCACACCCAGATCGGCATGGTTTCCTGCCGGGTCAGGGATATGACAGAACCCAATATCCGCCCTCAGGAGAGCGGCAACCGCTGTGACTGTCAGTGGGTCGGGGTCAGCGACGGCAGGCTGCGGATCAGCTTCCGCGCCGTGGACTGCCCCTTTGAACTGGGAATCAAACCCTACAGCGACCGGGAATTGCTGGCCATGAGACATCGGGAGGACGAGAAGCCCACTGGGACTTATGTGACCCTGTCCGCCTTCCAGATGGGTATAGGCACCGGGAGTTGTGGCCCTTCCACATCGCCGGAGTACTGCTATCCCGTGGACAGGGAATATGTGCTGCGCTTCCTGCTGGATGTGGAAGAAGTGATTTGATAAGTGCATTTAACAAAAACTTTCATAAAAATTAAGATTTTGACAGTGGACAAAAAAAAGAAATAGCGATACAATAGGGAAGGTACCGGGGGCTGGAACGAAAGGCCCCTGGAAAATAAAACTTTAAAAGCATATTCCCGAAATAAATTGTCAACAGGGAATAGGCGGAACATAATTTTAATTTAAGAAAGGAATTGATACAGATGAAAAAGATAAAGTTGTTGACAGCCGTCTTAATGACTGCATGCGCTTTGGCCGCATGTGGAAATCAGGGAGAGGAACCTACGGTGGCTCCGGGGGTTGACCCCCAGCCCATTCCCATTGAGAGCGAGACCCAGCCGGAGGAGTCCCAGACTTCTGACGGTACCGGGGATGGATCAACGGAAGGACCTGTAGCCGCCACGGCCACGATTGTGGAAAGGACAGTGGTGGATGGGAAGATGCAGAGCTACCTGACCGGCGAGTGGAAGGATGAGTCGGTTTCCCGCCGCCGCAGCATGGCGGTCATGATTCCCAACAATAAGCCCGCCATGCCCCAGTATGGCCTCTCCCAGGCCAGCATTATCTATGAAGCGCCGGTGGAAGGACGTATGACCCGTCTGATGGCATTTTTTGAGGACTATGACAATCTGGATCATATAGGCCCTGTGCGCAGCAGCCGTGATTACTATGTGTTTGAGGCCATGGGTCTGGACGCCATTTATTGTAACTGGGGTCTGGCTGTTCCCTTTGTGGAGGAACTGCTGAAGAGCGATCAGGTAGACAATATAAGCCAGGCTGTATCCGGCATTCACAATCCCTCTTCGGAGGCGTTTGACAGAATCGACAGACCCGGCTACAAGACAGAGTATACCGGTTATATGTTTATCGACGGATACAATAAGGCTGTGGAGCGTCACGGCTATGACAAAGAATATGAGCCCGGCTTCCGGGGCGCGTTCCTGTTTGCCAACGACGGACATCGCGCGGAGTATGCGGATAAGCCTGATGCCGTAAAGGTATACCCCGGCGGAACCAGCAGCAATCAAAGCGGTTATGGCAATGCCCGCCCTGTGTTTGAGTACAATGCGGAGGACGGCCTGTACTATCGTTATCAGTACGATGGGAAGCAGTATGACGAGATGAACAATGAGCAGCTCACCGTGAGCAATGTGGTGTTCAAAGTATGCGACGGCCTGGTGAGAGAGCCGATTAAAAACGATTATATGTTCTTTGAGACCCATGGCAGCAATGAGGCTTATGTGTTCACCAACGGCAAGGTCATCAAGGGCACCTGGAAGCGGGAAAATGTGGATGAGCCCACCCGCTATTATGATGAAAACGGCAATGAGATTGTGCTGAATCAGGGCAAGACCTGGGTGTGCAACATCTGGTCCGACTACAAAGAGTACATGAGCTGGGAGTAATGGATCCTGGTAACTGAATATAGGACGAACATAGGGCTGTGGATTTTGTTCCACAGCCTTCTTTTTTGACAAAATGAGAGTGCTTTTACTTTTTTCGCGTAAGAATTCAGCGGATCCCACTGTATTTTTGTGCTAAAATACCAATGTGGCCGACATATTGGCACCGCGCACGGGGGAGCAGAATCGTTAGCGGCAGGAACATTCCAGGGAGAATTTCGCGCCGCAGACAGGGGGAACTATGAAGACAGGCGGAAAGAAGATAAACAGGGAATTAATTCTGCGGGGTAACATGCTACATGCGATTCTGTCCCTGGCCATACCGGTGGTGATTAACAGCTTCCTCCAGACCATGTATAATCTGACGGACACCTACTGGCTGGGCAAAATCGGTACAGCGGAACTGGCGGCTATCAATCTGGTGACGCCGGTGCAGAATATTATTATTAATTTTGGCAGCGGCATTACGGTGGCGGGCTCCGTGCTGGTGACACAGTTCATCGGCGCGGGTAAGAAGGAGGAGGCCCTTAAAATGGCCAACCAGATTTTTGCCGCCGCCATGCTCTTTGCCCTGGTGTGTACCACGGTGTGTTTTCTGGCGACACCGGGGATCGTGACCTGGCTGGGGGCGGATGAGGAGACTTACAGGCATAGCCTGGTCTATCTCCGGGTAGTGATATGGGATATGCCTTTTCTGTTCATGGTCAACCTGTTTTCCGCCATCCACCAGGCCCAGGGGGACACCTTGCGTCCCATGTTTCTGAACCTGGGAGGCATCCTGTTGAATCTGGCGCTGGATCCTCTGCTTATTGTGGGTTTGGACCTGGGGGCCGGGGGCGCGGCGGCCGCCACCCTGTTTGCCAAGATGGTTCCGGCACTGGCTGCCTTTTTCCTGCTAACCAGGCCCGGGAAGGAAATCCGTCTCAGCCGGAAACAAATGGCTTTTGAAAAAGAGAAACTGAAACTGATCCTGAAGATCGGACTGCCTTCCGCCATCGGGGGCAGCACCATGCAGCTGGGTTTTCTGCTCATGAGCCGCAATGTGTATGCGTATGGAACCCAGGCCATGGCTGCCTATGGCATTGGCAACAAGGTCAACGGCCTGATCACGCTGCCCAGCAATGGCATCGGTTCCGCCACCGCCACCATCGTGGGGCAGAATATAGGGGCTGGGCAGCAGGAACGGGCGGAGCAGGGTTATAAAATTTCCATGGGCATCTGTGTTGTATTTTTATTTATTGGTGGTATGATATTATCCAGAAAGCCGATTTCCACCGCCATTGTGAGTATTTTCAGTGATGACAGGGAAGTGATTGCCATGGCGGCCGATTTTCTGAGCATTATGGCCTCCTGGTGCTTTACCAACGGCGTGTACAATGCCACCATGGGGCTGTTCCAGGGCACGGGGCACACAGAGGTCACCATGGCCGTGGACGCCAGCAGGCTGTGGGTGTTCCGCTTCCTGACTCTGTGGGTGTGCGGGGAACTGTTGCATATGGAGGTACGCAGCGTGTGGTACTCTGTGGTGGTCAGCAATGCCATTTCCGCCGGGATCCTGTATCTGCTGTACCGCCTGGGCGTCTGGAAAAAGGTGAAGATCAGGCTGCGGCCGGAGGGAGAGGACAAAGATGGGGCACAGGGGAGCGAAAAAAAGGCATAGGGCCATCAAAATATATGGTGTATGGTCCTTGCTGGTGGTGCTGGTGAACCTGGCGGCGGGAGTGATTCCAGGTTTGGGAGACTGGTATATCCGGCGTGTTTTTCCCGTGTGGGTCAATACCTACGGTCGGCTTATGGATCTTTTTCCCTTCTCTGTGGGGGAATGGATGCTGGCGGTGGGGGTGGGGCTGGTGTGCGCAGCCCTGGGGCTGGGCCTGTTCTCCCTGGTCTGGGGGCTTCGGTCTCCCGCCGGATTTCCGCGCTGGATCAGGCGCTTCTATGTGTTTTTTGCCTGGACCCTGCTGGCGGTGTGCACGGTTATGACGTTGAACTGTTCTCTCTTGTACCGGGCCAGTACTTTTTCGGAGCAGTATTTCCCGGAGGCAAGAAAAACACATACTCTGGAAGAACTCATCGAATTGCGCAATCTGGTGGTGGAGCAGTGCAATACCCTGGCCCGGGAGATGGAGCGGGACGGGGAGGGGGCCGTGGTGTATCACGGGGACGCCCGGGAGATGCAGGAGGCCGCCATCCGGGCCATGCGTCGTCTTGGGCAGAGTTATGCCCAGCTGGACGGCTATTATCCCCATCCCAAGCCCTTTTTCGCTTCGGATTTTTTCAGCCAGCAGTATATGCAGGGCTACTATTTCCCTTTTTCCATGGAAGCGAATTACAATGATGTGATGTACATCATGAACAAGCCGGACACGTTCTGCCATGAGCTGGCCCATCTGCGGGGGTATATCTATGAGGACGAGGCCAATTTTATCAGTTTTCTGGCCTGTGTGCAGTCTGGTGATCCCCTGTTTGTCTACAGCGGGTATCTGGCGGTGCTGAACTATCTGGACAATGACTTCTACAGGGCTGTGGGGGAGGACCGGGAGGCATACCTTGCCCAGCCTCAAATATCGCCCCTGGTGCGGAAGGACAATATATTTCTGACAGACCAGGAGTGGGAACGGATCAACGGCAGGGCCCTTCTGGATACGGAGACAGTGGACCAGGTGTCGGATGTGCTGCGGGACACCAGCCTGAAGGCCTTCGGCGTCAGCGACGGGGTGCTGAGTTACAATCGGGTGGTACAGCTTCTGCTGGAATGGTATTACGGATAGCGGCACAATGTCATGGGGAAGTAGTTTACAAATTCCGCATTATGCTATATACTTTTAATATATTATACAATCTGGCAGAAAAGCTGTACCGTGACCAAGTTGGAAAGCGTGTCCCTATGAATTTTTTTGACCCCTTAAAAAATATCTTGAAACGTGGAGCAGAATCGGAAAAGCATAAGTACGGTCTGATTATCGGCGCCGTCACCATGGTTCATATATGTCTGGTGGTTTTCTTTGGTGTCTGCCGCATCTTCCCCATGATGTTTTTGAACATTGGCAGTGTGAGTCTCTATCTGATCTGCCTTGTGGCGATCCGTCAGGGCAGGGACATGCGGGGGGTATTTTATTCCACTTATCTGGAGATTATCATACATTCCTTTGCTGCCACTCTCTGCATCGGATGGCGCTTTGGATTTCCGCAGTATGTGATCGCGCTGGTTCCTTTTGGCTATTATATGTGCCACGCCCTGTTGGAAGGCAGGCGCAGGTATACCATCGCCACCCTGTTGGGACTGATTGCCTTTGCTTCCTTTGTGAGTTGCAGAGTGCTGTCCATGTATGTTGGCCCCTTGTACCAGCTGAAACTTCCTGACGCGGCGGAACTGGGAGTTTATATTTTCAATACATTCTGCAATTTCAGTTTCCTGTTTATGGTGACGGCCGTCTTTCTGGTGGAGATGCAGACGGCCACCAGCCAGCTGCAGAAACAGAACGACATATTGGACACCATGGCCAATATCGACCCACTGACAGGGCTGTACAACCGGCGCAGCATGCATCATTTTCTGGAGAGTGCCATAGAATCCCAGAAGGGGAGTCCTTTCTGTCTGGTCATGTGTGATATTGACGATTTTAAAAAGATTAATGATAACTACGGCCATGACGCCGGAGACTACGTGCTGAGGGAAGTGGCGCGAATGGCGCAGGAGCAGGTGGGGGAACACGGCCATGCCTGCCGCTGGGGCGGTGAGGAGATGCTGCTGATTATCCGGGGAGATATGGAGATGGCCCATCGGATTGCGGAGGCTATTCGTAAGGAGGTAAGCGATTTTCCCTTTCAGGCCAGGGGGCAGGCCATACACTGTTCTATTACCATCGGCGTAGCGCTGCACAGGGGCGGCAATACCATCGACCATACCATCACCCACGCTGATGACAACCTGTATTACGGAAAGCGACATGGAAAGAATCAGGTGGTGGCGGATTCGGAGTTGAACGCAGGGTAGCCTGTATTTGATGAAATTTTTAAAAAATATTCGAAAAGGTATTGACAATCTCGGGCGCGGCATGTAAAATAACCAATGTTGTGACAGATGATTAATCGTTACGTCCGTCTGCGGGTGTAGTTCAATGGTAGAACACCAGCCTTCCAAGCTGGATACGTGGGTTCGATTCCCATCACCCGCTCTCACGGCTGAAGTCGTGGATGTTGTTATACTTTGCGCGAGTGGCTCAGCGGTGGAGCACCTCCTTGCCAAGGAGGGGGTCGCGGGTTCGATTCCCGTCTCGCGCTCTCAGCTACATGCAGGAATTCTTCTACAGGACGGGGTTCCGTATACCGCCTTTTTTCTCCAGTGACGCATGATTCCATGCATCACTTTTTTTGATTTTATAGTCGTTTCGTGCAACCATCGCCGAAAATCAGGCCCAAAGGTAAATTATTCATAAGGGGTGACGATAAGTATTGTAACACAAACGCTGATGGCCAAAGCATTTGTAAATAAACATAAAGTCACCACGGATGGTATTGTTATGGGGATAAGGAGATCCTTGTGTCGTGCCGTCCTTTTTTTGCCTATGTGCGGAGACACTGGACGCCGCAGATCGCAGGTCTTTCTGTGATCTGATGGAAGAAGGGGAAAGGCGCATCACCGGCAGGCGCATGCCGGGCGGGAATCATGGAAGTGCGGGCAGAGAAGTGAACTGGAAACGAGGGGCGTTTGCGAATTGAATCAAGTGCAATAGGAATGGATTCCGCTAGAAGCTATAAGGCTTCAAGAGCAAGTTACAACCGCTTTGCGTTAAAGGATTATGTGCAGGGCGGAATGAATACCGGCGTGGGTGTGGCCGGGCAACAGTTGGGTATGGGCAATATGAAAGAACAGACCTCCCAGGGACAGGATAAGGGCGGCGGGAACGGCCGGCAGAGCCGGATGCTGTCTGCCGGCGGCGTCTCCGATCTGCGGGAGCGGGTGGAGAGCATGCGGACGGGCCGGGTGCAGCTGCGCAGCAGTTCTGACAGCGCGGTGGGAAAGCTGCGCAGTTATACCATGAGATACATCTTTATGCTGCTCTTCGGGGACGACAGAACCCGCGAGTTTATGGGAGAGGACGAGAATCTGGGGACTTCCGGGGAGGCCGGGCAGGAGAGCCAGGGAGGCAATGCGACGCTGCAGCTTCAGCCCTTTAACATGAAGGTGTTGTCCTTTGGAACAGAGGAGTATTATTATGAACAGGAAAATACGCTGTTCTCTTCTGTGGGCACCGTGCGCACGGCGGATGGCAGGGAGATCAACTTCAATGTGAACCTGGCCATGAGCAGAAGTTTTACCCAGGTATACCGGCGGGAGATGAATCTGGCAGCTCTGCAGAAAACCTGTGATCCGCTGGTTATTAATTTTGACGCGGACACGGCGTCTCTGGGAGACCAGAAGTTCCTGTTTGATATTGACGGAGACGGCAAGGAGGATAATGTGTCCATGCTGGGGGCCGGCAGCGGATACCTGGCGCTGGATAAAAACGGAGACGGGGTAATCAACGACGGCAGCGAGCTTTTCGGCCCTCAGAGCGGCAGCGGCTTTCAGGATCTGGCGGCTTACGACGAGGATGGCAACGGATGGATCGACGAGAATGACAGCATATGGTCCAAATTGAAAATCTGGTGTAAGAATTCGGACGGCACGGACAGCCTGTACACCCTGGGAGAAAAAGGGGTAGGTGCCATCTGTCTACAGAATACCGCTACGGATTTCACGCTGAAGGGCAGCGGAGGCCGGGATAATGGTTACCTTCGCAGCACTGGCATTTTCCTGTATGAGAATGGCAACGTGGGCACTGTACAGCATTTGGATTTGACCCAATAGAAGGCAATAAAAACACTTTTTCTTGACCTGAATTTAGACGGTGGGGGCACAGGGAAATATCTCCTTGTGCCCCCGTTCTTCATAAGACAGGCGGCTTGCTGGTTCCCTTAAGATGTGCTATACTTATAAAAACAGACTAAGGGGGTAGATGCAATGTATACAGACATATTAGAGGTTATCAAAAATGCTGCCGAAATGAACTTTGAAGATGCATCTGTAATGCTGGAGAATTGCATAAATGCAGACACAACATTTGTGAAACGCTCAAGCAAATAGGTACTATCCCAGAATTCCTTGCACATGATTCAACAGAAGAAAAACTCTTTTCCAAGGCTTCCGATGCTGTTCTGTCGAGAGCATTTCGAGAAATAGGCCTAAAGTCAACTGTACTAAAGGAACGAGGCGATTCAGCGGATGTACTTGCAAAATCTCCCATCCATGGATATACGCTGGTCGCAGATGCTAAAGCGTTTAGAATGAGCCGGACAGCGAAGAACCAAAAAGATTTTAAGGTAGTAGCGCTTTCGGGTTGGAGAAAAGATTCTGAATATGCGGTGTTGTGTTCTCCCTACTTTCAATATCCATCTAAGAACAGCCAAATATACTCACAAGCCATAAGTCATAATGTATGTCTGCTAAGTTGGGAACATTTGATTTTTTTGATTGAAAACGGGGTGAAAGAAACTTCTGATATTTCATTTTCTTCTTTGTGGGCATTTTGTGATACTTATTCCAATAAAGTTCTGTGTTCAGATATGAAAAAATGCTTCATTCCACAGTTTAATGCCGCCTTGCTGGAATTAACTGGATTAAGCGATAAACTTCTTTTAAATCAGTTGAAAAAGCAGATTGTAACAATATCTGAACGCGGGAATCAAGAGAAGCTATTTTGGCAAGAAGAAATCCAAAAAATTCAGTGCTATTCAAGAGAAGAGGCAATTAGCGAATTGATAAAAGCGAAGAAAATACATGAAAAAATAGCGCAAATTGACACATATATCAAAGGACTACAAATATAATGGATGATATTATTTTGGGTGATTCTATAGAACTTGTGAAGGAATTTTCCAACGATTCAATTCATGCAATTATTTCAGACATTCCCTATGGCATTGGATGTGATAACTGGGATGTTCTTCACAACAATACAAATGCTGCGTATGGTGGAGCCTCGTCTGCGCAGCTTGTGGCAGGAAAGTTGTTTAAGCGCAGGGGTAAACCTTTGAATGGTTGGAGCGAAGCAGATAAGAAAATTCCGCTTGAATATCAAGAGTGGTGTATGTCCTGGGCACCGGATTGGTTACGAATTTTAAAACCTGGAGGAAGTTGCTTTATCTTTGCTGGTCGCCGGTATGCCCATAGATGTATTGTGGCGATGGAAGATTCAGGGTTTACTTTTAAAGATATGCTATCATGGGAAAAGGATACTGCACCACAACGAGCGCAACGGCTATCGGCAATATACGAGCGTCGAAATGATGAAATAAACGAGAAAAAGTGGGCTGGATGGAGAGTTGCCAATTTGCGACCTCTTTTTGAACCCATTCTTTGGTTTCAAAAGCCGTATAAAACCGGGGGTACCATCGCAGACAATGTGTTAGAAAACGGAGTTGGTGCATGGAATGAGCTGGCATTGCAAAAATATAACTTACAAGCCGGGAATAATGCCATTCTTTCAAATATGCTCAAAGTTCAAATTACTTCAGCAGATCATGGTGAACATATTGCTCAAAAGCCGCTGCAACTTATGGAGTTGTTAATTTCTCTGGTTACAATCGAGGAACAGGTGGTATTGGATCCGTTTATGGGATCAGGCACTACCTGTTTGGCAGCGAAAAAACTTAACCGACATTATATAGGCATAGATATTGATCCGCAGAGTTTTCGAACTGCCAACGAGCGACTAAGCCGGCCTATTCAAACGGAAATAACTCTTAATCTATCAAATTAGTAATGTAATTGTCTAAATTATTGAAAAATGGTTGATGTCAAACCGGTTTGACGTTTACGACATTTCTTTATGGAATGTCACCCTTAGGATGAAAAGTGTTTTTATTGTAGCGTTTTGCCGGGAAAAATCCGGCAACGGCACAACCGCTGCCGGGTATGAAAGGTGCCCGTCAGTGCCGGCAGATAAAGATGCCGGTGGACTTGTGGATAAACATGGCGCCCTCCCGATCTAATTTGTCTCTGATCAGGGAGAGAAGTTCCTGGCCCCGCTGCTCCAGGATCAGGGAAGCATTGCCGGGGAAGGAGCAGATGTAGTCGTAGATGGCCTGGGGGTCATCCACGATCAGATCATTGTCCTGGTCCTGGCGTTCTATCCGGGTAAAGTGTCTGAGAAGCTGGGGCTCTGCGTTCTCCAGATGAAAGCCTCCAGTCATGCTCAGAAAAGGCACGTCGATTCGGGAATCGAAGGCTGTGACCAGCTGGTGTAGTTCCTGCATGTGGGTGTCCCCCACGGTGGAACAATAGAAAGTGCCCTGCGGTTTCAGTGCCCGGGCAATGGCGGACAGACAGGTCTCCCGGCGTTCCACATGGTAAAGCATATGGTTGGCGATGATGCGGTCAAAGGAGGCTGCAGGCAGTTCCAGGGCGTTGGCGTCCAACACCTGGTAAGTAATCCGGACTTTCCGGGAGGCCAGTTCCTTTTCATAGGGAGCCATGTTCTGGCGGGTCTGCTCCAGCATTTCCCGGGAGCGGTCAGTGAGGGTCAGCTGCAGTCCCTCCGGCAGCAGATGAAGGCGTTCCAGCCAGAGCAGCCCTGTACCGCAGCCCAGTTCCAGCACGCTCTCCCCCGGCTCCAGTTCCAGCCGTTCGTAGACCCAGTCCATCCAGCCCTGGGAACTGGTGGAAAAATTGTGTATATTGATGCGGCGCTGCAGGTTGTCGGGGTTTTGATATTGTTCCAGGACTTTTTCTTCGCTGGTCAGCAGATTCAGACAGCGAACCAGTATCTGCCATTTGTCCTCCTGGGGACATTTCTGCGCCAGTTCAATAGTGGAAATCAGTTGTTCAAGCTGTTGCCGGCGCTCAAGCAACAGATTCTTCTGATGGGCCAGAATGGCTTCCTGGTCCAGGGCGTCCGCCTCCTGGGCGGCCACCAGTCTCTGGATCTCTTCCAGAGAAAACCCCAGATATTTAAGCATCAGAATCCGCTGAAGCAGGGCCAGGGAGCCTTTGTCATAGTGGCGATAACCTGTGTCCGAATGGGATACCGGGGGCAGCAGTCCCTTGGCGTCATAGTAGCGAATGGTGCGCAGAGAGACCCCTGCGATCCGGGCAATCTCCCCTGCGGTGTAGTATTTGTCGTCCATATCTTTGTATCCTCCTGAGTCTCGTTTTGCCTGTTCCATACAGGCATACAGGCTTGATAAGGGGCATCGATGCAAAGTGTTGTCAGATATCTGTGCTTCTATCATACAGGATGACGTAAGGTAACGGTCAAGAAAAATTTTTAAAACTTTTCTTTTGGTCAAACACATGATAAAATAAAGAAAACTCTGTATGGATTCTGAAGCGGCCCGCGGAATATGCGGAACTGGAAACGGCATATTCGCGCAAGGTGCGCTGATTCACAGATGCATGAATGATACACAGGTAAGGATCCTGGAATCCTCCGCAGAGGTACAACGGCAGCTTTCGGAGTTGGTGGAGTACCAAGTGGCAGAGCAGGAGCGGGGCGCCAACACGGAGGAGGCAGGGCTTACAGCCACGGGGTGAGATGACAGCCCTTTTACGGGAAAGGAGGCAGTTATGAAGTATATACTGGAAAATGACAGATTCAGAGTGACCTTGGAGAGCATGGGCGCTGAGATCAAGTCCGTGTGGGACAAGGAGCGGGGGCTGGAGTGCATGTGGAGCGGCGATCCCGCCTACTGGGGCAAGACGGCTCCGTTCCTCTTTCCCTTTATCGGGAAGCTGGAGAAAGGGCGGTTTCTATTCCAGGGGAAACCCTATCTGGCAGAGAAGCACGGTTTCGGTCAGCGAGTGGAGTACCAGGTGGCGGAACAGACAGATCAGTCCATCTGCTTTCGATTTCGGGACACGGAGGCCACCCGGGCGACATATCCTTTTTCCTTTGTGCTGGAGATCGACTATGTGCTGCAGCCAGAGGGGATCCGGGAAGAATGGCGGGTAAAAAATACCGGGGAAGGGGCCATGTATTTCTCCCTGGGGGGCCATGCCGCATTCGCCTGCCCGCCCGGAGGAGAGGGGAGCAGCGGAAGCAGAGTGGGCCAGCGGATTAAACTCCAGGGCGTGGATCCCGATGCGGAGCTATACAGTCTCCGGATCAACGAAAAGGGCGTGATCACGGAAGAGCTCTTGCCTGTACAGTTGGAAAACGGCAGTTTTCCTATCACCGAAGAATTGTTTGCCGGAGATGCGCTGATTTTTGACAAGGAGGGTATTACGGCGGCAGGACTGTGCGACGGGCAGGGCCGGGAGTATGCGCGGGTGGAATGCGACGCGCCGGTATGGGGGATCTGGAGCCACCCGGACAGCGGCGCCGGCTATGTGTGCCTGGAGCCATGGTACGGCATCTGTGATTATACCGGGTATGAGGGAGAACTGGCGGAGCGTCCTCACACCCAGACGGTTATGCCGGGGGAGACCTGGACCGGCGGGAACCGAATGATCTTTTGGACGGATAAAGACAATTAAGACTTGACAAACAAATTTATATGCACTACAATCGTGTCAAATAAAGGGACGGCCGGAGCGGGGGGATCTCCGGGTACGGGCGGCCTGCAATAGGAGACAGACAGAGAAGGGGATTAGTACGGCAAGGGAGCATTTCAGAGAGAGAGCCAATGGTGCGAGGCTTTTATGGGAAGCTGCCGGAACCTGCCCCGGAGTCCTGTATGAACCCGGATATGCGGAATGCCTGCGGAGGAGCAGAGTGCCTGCGCGCTGCGGAATGTCCGCGAAGAGGCAGAGTGCCTGCACACTGCGGAATGCCCGCGAAGAGGCAGAGTGCCTGCGCGCTGCGGAATGTCTGCGGAAGAGGCAGAGTGCCTGCGGCAGGGGGAAATACAGCGTAGCGCCGGCGTTAACGGCAGGAGAAGCAGAATGTTGGACTTGCGGGGAATTTCCCCAAGAGCCGCGCATTAAAGAGGGTGGTACCGCCGAGTATTCGGTCCCTGTCAGGGGATGGAATCTGCGGCGTGCCACCCTCTTTTATTCATGACAGAAGAATTCCCACAGAGCCACAATTCTTTTGTTTGTAAGCCGCAGCACAAAAACATAAAAGGAGACAGGAGTATGGCAGACAGGAAAATGGTGGAAGCAATTACTTCCATGGAAGAAGATTTCGCCCAGTGGTACACGGACGTGGTGAAGAAAGCAGAACTGATTGACTATACCAGCGTCAAGGGATGCATGGTGATCAAACCCGCGGGCTATGCGATCTGGGAGCTGATTCAGCAGCAGTTGGATGTTCGATTCAAGGAGGCGGGGGTGCAGAACGTATATCTGCCCATGTTTATTCCCGAATCCCTGCTTCAGAAGGAGAAGGATCATGTGGAAGGCTTTGCGCCGGAGGTGGCCTGGGTGACCCACGGCGGCATGCAGCCCCTGCAGGAACGCCTGTGCGTGCGCCCTACCTCGGAGACCCTGTTCTGCGATTTCTATAAAAATGATATTCATTCTTACAGGGATCTGCCCCGGGTATATAACCAGTGGTGCTCCGTGGTGCGCTGGGAGAAGGAGACCAGGCCGTTCCTGCGCTCCCGGGAATTCCTGTGGCAGGAAGGGCATACGGCCCACGCCACTGCCCAGGAGGCGGAAGAGAGAACCATCCAGATGCTGAATCTGTATGCGGATTTCTGTGAGGAAGTACTGGCTATTCCCGTGATCAGGGGCCAAAAGACCGAGAAGGAGAAATTTGCCGGAGCGGTAGCCACCTATACCATCGAGGCCCTGATGCACGACGGCAAGGCATTGCAGTCCGGCACCAGCCATAATTTCGGGGATGGCTTTGCCCATGCCTTTGAGATTCAGTTTGCGGACAGGGACAACACCCTGAAATATGTACACCAGACCTCCTGGGGCCTGAGCACCCGCCTGATCGGGGCCATCATCATGGCCCATGGAGACAATGAGGGACTGATGATGCCTCCTCGGGTGGCTCCCATCCAGATCTGTATCGTGCCCATCCAGCAGAAAAAGGAAGGTGTGCTGGAAAAGGCTTACGAACTGCGCGATCGTCTGAAAGGGAATTTCCGGGTGAAGGTGGACGATACAGACAAAACTCCCGGTTATAAATTTGCCGAAGCCGAGATGCGGGGCTATCCCATCCGGGTGGAAATCGGCCCCAAGGACATCGAGGCCGGCAAATGCGTGCTCTGCCGCCGGGACACCAGGGAGAAACTGGAGGTGGCGTTGGAAGATCTGGAGGAAAAGGTGGGAGAACTGTTGGACGCCATTCAGCGGGAGATGCTGGAGAGAGCCAGAGTCCACCGGGATACCCATACCTATGAAGCCAGGGATTTTGAGGAATTCCAGAGGATTTTTGCAGAGAAAACCGGTTTTGTCAAGGCTATGTGGTGCGGCGACCAGACCTGCGAGGATCTGATTAAGGAGAAGATGAGTGTCACCAGCCGCTGTATGCCTTTTGAACAGGAGCATCTGTCCGATACCTGTGTCTGCTGCGGGAAACCGGCCAGGAAGATGGTGTATTGGGGCAAGGCTTATTAATCGCTTGAAGTAGAGAGAAAGGATGAAATAATGCTGCATGAAACTTTTCCGCTGCGGGTGGAGGGATCCCTGCCCGGCGCCTGTCTGGTGACGTATATACAGGAGTATTCTGTGGATCTGGCAGTGCGGGAACGGCCCCTGGTACTGCTCTGCCCCGGCGGCGGCTACGGACGTACTTCTGACCGGGAGGCGGAACCCATGGCGCTGCAGTTCCTGGCCATGGGATACCATGCAGCGGTGCTGCGTTATTCCTGCGCTCCTGCCCGGTTTCCCACGGCGCTGCTGGAACTGGCAGCCAGCGTGGTGCTGATCCGGGAACATGCAAAGCAGTGGCATGTGGCGGCGGATCGTCTTGTGATTCAGGGCTGTTCAGCCGGGGGACATCTGGCCGCCTGCTATGCCATGTTTTGGAACCGGGACTGGCTGCGGGAGAAGGCGGGCGTTACGGAGAGGGATCCGGAGCGACGGATACTTCGGCCCGGCGGCCTGCTGCTCTGCTATCCGGTGATCACCTCCGGAGAATTTGCTCACAGGGGTTCATTTGAGAACCTGATCGGGGATCTGCCGGACAGGGCGGAACTGCTGGAGAGGCTTTCCCTGGAGCGTCAGGCGTGCGGTGATATGCCGCCCACCTTTGTATGGCATACCTATCAGGACCAGGCGGTTCCCGTGGAGAACTCCCTTCTGCTTATGGAGGCTCTGCGCCGGGCAGGCGTCTCTGGAGAGTTCCACATGTATCCCAGGGGAAGCCATGGTCTGGCGCTGGCCACGGTCCTCACCCGGACCTCGGACGGCCGCTGTGTTCAGCCGGAATGCGCCGGATGGATCGGCCTGGCCCAGACCTGGCTGCAGAACCTGTTTCCCTTTGACTGATCGAACCGCGAAATATAGTATGGAAATATGGGCAGGAATCCCTTCGGGGAGTCTGCCCATATTTTTTGAGAAAAATATTATTCAGTATATTGCAATATATAATAGCTTGTGATATACTCTTCTATATAAAGAAAGTAACACAGATGACCGGGATGATGTGGAACCCGGAGACGTCATACATTGATTCGGAAGGAGAGGAGAGATGATAAACCTGTCTGAAACGTGTAGATGCATGCGAGGCTGTGCTTATGAAGAAAAGGGAACAAATGGAAAGACAGCAGGCGCGGTGAGGTTGCCGACGCCGGTCTGTGGAATGAGCAGACAGTGAAACTGAATCATATAGAAGGGAGGTATACCATGAATACACAGTTGAAGAAGGGCGCCCTGGAATTGTGCGTGCTGTCCCAGCTGGTGAGCGGCGACAAGTATGGCTACGAGCTGACGGAACGGATTTCGGAAGAAATGTCCATTGCCAGCGGAACTCTGTATCCGATTCTGCGCAGGCTCAAGGAAGAGGCTTATGTGACCACTTATCTGGTGGAATCGGAGTCGGGGCCAGCCCGGAAGTATTACCAACTGACCCAAAAGGGCAGGGAGTATCAGCAGACCATGCTACAGGAGTGGGAGCAGTTTCGGACGGCGGTGAACCGGCTGGTAAACAGGTAAAAAATTTTATGGCAGAACAGGAAATGCGGAAAGGAGTCACGATGAAAAAATCAGAATATATGGAAGCTCTGCGGGAGAGACTACAGTATTATAACAGGGCATTGGAGATGGAGATCCTGGAGGACTACGAGCAACATTTTGCGGAGGGCCTGGCGGAAGGGCGCTCCGAGGAGGAAATCATAGCGGAACTGGGGAATATAGAAGATATGCTGCAGGAATTTTCCCAGGAGGATCTGAAGCAGGAACTGGAGATCGTGGAGAGCCAGGCCAATCAGAACAACAGCTACCAGCAACTCTATCGGGCTGTGGTCATAGAGGGCCTGCTGGCGGATGTGGATGTCTCCGCCTCGCCGGATGACCAGATTCGAATTGCATATGACAACAACGGAAGCAAGGCCCAGAAATTGCGCTATCGATTTTACCAGTACGAGGAGGACGGTGTATTTTACGCGGGGGTAAAGGAACGTAAGGAGGCGGATTTCCGCAGGGAAGTGGGGAGCGGTATAGAATCCCTGTGGGAAATGGTATCCATGTTTACCAACTTCACAAGCTGGTCCTCGATGGGGAGTATCAACCTGAATGTGCAGATTCCGGCCGGAATTCCCGTTATAAGGCTGCGCAGTACCAGCGGGGATCTGAAGGTGAGGGGGTTGGAGACCCGGGAACTGGAGACCAAGTGCACCAGCGGGGACCTGCAGATCCAGGGAGTAACCTGCCAGAAGCTGTCTGCCGGAACCCAGAGCGGCGACCAGCAGGTGTCCGGGGTGTCCCTGGCCGTCCATGAGGAGACGGAGATCAAACTTCATTCTACCAGTGGGGATATGGAAATCCAGGGGATATCCGCAGCGAAGATATTCTTGAACACTTCCAGCGGGGACCTGAGCGGAAATCAGCTGAATACAGGAGAACTGAAAATGCACACTTCCAGCGGGGATGTGGAGCTGCGGGATGCGGAATCCGTCAGAACTGTCCTGCGCTCCGGCAGCGGCGATATCTGCGTCCGCAGCCTTCAGGGTGTGGAACTGAGCGTGGAGACAGGCAGCGGGGATTTGGAACTGCAGACGGATGCGGAATCCCTGGAGGTAAAGACAGGCAGCGGCGATGTAAACCTGGAGGCGGGTTCCAGAGCAGGGCAGGTTCATATGATCACGGGCAATGGTGATATCCGCCTGAATCTGGGGCGTGTGGAAGGAGCCGCCATCGTGGCCCGCACCGGCTACGGGGATATACGCATACGGGGGCAGGAAGCCTCCGGCCGCAGCCACAGCGTTTCCTATGGCAGCGGCGTCTGCAAGGTGAGCCTGGTCACGGGCAGCGGCGACATCGAAGTGAGATAACTGGCTCTTCCCGAATCGGTCCGAATGTGTTATAATGTCCGCAAAGAGTGTTGACCGGCGTATGTCACAGGTGAAGCAGCCGGCTTTGCCGACTACAGATATGCGTGCGAAGATAAGTTTGGAACGGATGTGTATGTCTTGAGCAGAGAATGCGGTAATTATATGCAGGGAGACTGTGGGAGAGTAAAGTGAATTATATTATTCTGGATCTGGAGTGGAACCAAAGCAGCACGGGGCAGGAGCCGGAAGCGGCAAAACTGCCCTTTGAGATCATAGAGATCGGTGCCATCAAATTGAATCAGGAGCGGGTCATGGTCAGTGAGTTCAGCCAGCTGATCCGCCCCACGGTTTACCGGCGTATGCACAGGATCACCAGCAAGCTGATCCACATGCGAATGGAGGAACTGGAGCGGGGGAAGCCCTTCACCCAGGTGGTGGAGGACTTCCTGCGTTGGTGTGGGGAGGATTACATGTTCTGTACCTGGGGACCTCTGGATCTGACGGAGCTGCAACGCAATCTGCGGTACTATGGCATGGATCCCCTGGCCAGGGGGCCCATCGCCTTTTTGGACGTGCAGAAACTGTTCAGCATCGCCTATGAGGACCGCAAGAGCAGAAGGGCGCTGGAATGGGCGGTGGACTATCTGGAGATCAAAAAGGACATACCCTTTCACAGAGCCTTCAGCGACGCTTATTACACCGCCAGGGTGCTGGCGGCCATCCGGAATCCGGAAGTACTGAAAAATGTATCCTATGATGTGTTCAACCCTCCCTCCTGCCGGGAGGAGGAGATCAAGGTGCAGTTTGACACTTATTCCAAATATATTTCCCGGACCTTCCCGGACAAGGCGGCAGCGCTGGCAGACCGGGAGGTGAGTTCCAGCAAATGCTATCTGTGCCGCCGGAATCTTCGCAAAAAGGTGAAATGGTTTTCTCCTAACGGACGGCATTACTACTGTGTGGCTTACTGCGAAAAGCATGGTTTTTTAAAGTGCAAGACTCGGATCCGCAAGACGGAGGACGGTCAGGTATATGTGGTAAAGACCAGCCGCTTTATCTCTCCCGAGGATATGGAAAAGTTGGTTGAACGCCGGGACCATGCCCGCAAGATGCATGGCCATTCCCGAAAGACAGCAGGGAAAGGTCCGGATAAGACGGGTCATATGAGAGGAAGTAATTCATGAGCAGATCGATAGCGCCGGCAGCCGCCGGATTCCGCCGTTTCCGCGTCTGGCTGGCCATCCTGATCCTGCTGTGCCAGAGGCTGAACGTCTCCGCAGAGACCCTGGAAGAGCGCATCCAGGCCCAGCAGAATATGACTGTGGAAAGCAATGAGATTCCGGGCTGGCCCACAGGCCCCGTGGTCACGGCGGAATCGGCCATTCTGATAGAGGCGGAGACAGGCGCCATCCTGTACGCCAAGAACATACACGCCAGACAGTACCCGGCCAGCACCACCAAGATTCTGACTACCCTGATCGCGTCGGAGCAATGTTCTCTGGACGAGTGGGTCACTTTTTCCCGGGAAGCCGTCTATGATACCCCCCGGGACAGCAACCATATCGCCATGGACGTGGGGCAGCAGCTCACCATGGAGGACTGTCTCAACGCCATTTTGATCCGCTCCGCCAATGAAGTGTCCTTTGCGGTGGCGGAACATATCAGCGGTGGCAGCTGGCAGGATTTCTCTGAGATTATGAACCGTCGGGCGGCGGAACTGGGATGTGTGGATTCTCATTTTGCCAATCCCAATGGACTGCCGGATGAAAACCATTATACTTCGGCTTATGATCTTGCCATGATCGGCAGGGCTTTTTTTGCCAATGAAATGTTGTGCAGGATCACCCTAACTCCCCGGCTGCACATCCTGCCCAACGACCATATGCCCTACGAAAAGTTGGAGAATTCCAAAATGGATCTGCTGCCGGGCAGATCCTACGCCTATGAAGGTCTGGTGGGAGTCAAGACCGGCTATACCGACGTGGCCCGCTATAGCGTGGTTTCCTGTGCGGAGCGGGACGGCATGAAGCTGATCTGCGTGGTGCTGAGGGATGAAAATCCCACCCACTATGAGGATAGCATCGCCCTGTTTAACTATGGCTTCAGCAATTTCGCCAAAGTCAATGTGTCCCAGGTGGAGACAAAATACGACATCGGCAACATGGGTATCTTCTATGGGGGACATGATGTGTTCGGCAGTTCAAAACCGCTGCTGTCCCTGAACCAGGAGGATTGCATCGTGCTGCCCAGGACGGTGGACTTTGAGGATACGTCTTCCACCATCCGCTATGATACGGTGGATCAGGGGCAGGCCGCCATCATACACTACAGCTACCAGGGAATGGATTTGGGGAGCGTATCTGTGGATCTGGCAGAGCCCCGGGAGACGGGGTACAGCTTCGAGAGCAGCCTGCAGGGTGATGGCCTGGCGGATGACGGAGGGAAAGCCCCGGCCTTTGTGTTCGTCAATGTGAAAAAAGTGCTGATGTGGGTGGGGATTTTGGCGGCGGCAGTGCTGGCCGTCTGGGGGTTGAGGCGTTTTTTGAAGGAATATCATTTTCCTGCGCGGCGTTCCAATACCCGACGTAACTGGGTGAAAGACCGGCGCAGGCATCATCCCACAGCGTATGAGGAAAGTCAGGAGAAGAGCGGAAGCCAGATACGCCGGAAGCAGTTGAAGGAGGCCCGCCGCAGATCTCTCCGGCGGGAGGAGAATGAGGAGACGGAGCCGGATACCATACGGCTGCGCCGGAGGGAGGTAAAGGAGGCCCGCCGCCGACAGGCCCGCCGGATAGAGGACGACAGGCCCGAAGTAAGTTACATCAGGCTGCATCGCCAGGAGGTGAAGGAGGCCCGCCGCCGTCAGGTCCACCGGGAGGAGGACGAAAGGCCGGGAATGAGTTACATCAGACTGCATCGCCAGGAGGTGAAGGAAGCCCGCCGCCGGCAGCTGCGCCGGGAGGAGGACGAGAGGACGGAACCCGGCTACCGTCGGCTTCATGACCAGGAGGTGAGGGAAGCCCGCCGCCGGCAGGCCCGCCGCGGACAGGAGGAGAGACCGGGAGTGAACTTCCGCCAGCTGCACCGGCAGGAGGTGAAGGAAGCCCGCCGCCGGCAGCTTCGCCGGAAACTGGGGATTCACCCGGAACCGGGCTTTCGCAGACCGGAGGAACCGCAGGAGGAGCCGATTTATTATGACAGGCGGGACGACGGATGACGGGGCCCGCAGGAAGGATGAACAGATATGCGTCTACGAAATATAACCGGCTCCCGGGAAGTGATCGCTGCCAGCGCCTATGTGGTGCATGGGGAAAAGGAATGTCGGAGAAGGTGGAAGGAGATTTTTGGAAACGACAGCCCGATCCACATTGAGATTGGCATGGGAAAGGGGAAATTCCTTCACACCATGGCCCGCCTGCACCCGGAGGTCAATTATGTGGGAATTGAAAAATATTCCAGTGTGCTGCTGCGGGCCATACAGAAAATGGAGGAGGAAGAACTGCCCAACCTGAAATTTATCCGTATGGACGCGGAGGAGATCACGGAGGTGTTTGCTCCTGGAGAGGTGGAACGTATCTACCTGAATTTCTCCGATCCCTGGCCCAAGGACAGGCATGCCAGACGACGGCTTCCGTCCCGGCAGTTCCTGGCCAGATATGACGTGATCCTGAAGGATGGCGGGGAACTGGAATTCAAAACAGACAACCGGCAGCTGTTTGACTTTGCGGTGGGAGAGCTGGCTCCCGCCGGATGGAAAGCCAGGGCTGTCACCTATGATCTTCACGGAGACAGGGCCTTGATGGAGGGTAATGTGATGACGGAGTACGAGGAAAAATTTTCCGCCCAGGGAAATCCCATCAATAAATACATCATATACCGGGAAAAATAAATTACCGGCAGAATCATTAAGAAACAAAAATATAAAGCAGGAGGACTAAAAAATGAAGTTTACGGCAGACAATTTTGACACAGAGGTATTGCAGGCCCAGGGCACGGTGCTGGTGGATTTTTACGCGGAGTGGTGCGGCCCCTGCAAGATGATGGCCCCGCTGGTGGAGCGCATGGCCGAGAAGTACGCGGGCCAGATCAAGATCGGTAAGCTGAATGTGGACGAGGCTATGGAGATTTCCGAAAGATATCATGTGAGGAATATTCCCACTTTTATCTTTTTCCAGAACGGGCAGCCGACGGCCACTTATGTGGGCGGTATGTCCGCGGCGGACCTGGAGGAGAAGATCAAAGCATATGTCTGACGGGGAGCCATGACGATGAAAACTTTTGAGGACAAGCGCCTGCTGGCTTATGAGGGCAGGCGCACTTTGCTGGCCATGGCAGGGGCAGCCATCTACGCCCTGGGGACCAATCTGTTTATCGTGCCCTCGGGCCTGTACAGCAGCGGCATCATGGGCCTCTGCCAGGTGATGCGGACGCTGCTGGTGGAATGTATGCGACTGCCCATTGGAAATGTGGATATAGCAGGTATTATCTACTATATTATCAATATTCCGATTTTTGTCATTGGATACCGCAAGATGGGAAAGAAATTCCTGATCAAGACCCTGATGTGTGTGACGGTGATGTCGGTGGGCATGTCTGTGATTCCCGTTACCCAGATTGTGGAGGACACCATGCTGGCCTGCGTCATTGGCGGTATTCTCTGCGGCGCCGGTGTGGGCTTATTGCTGCGTATGGGCTCTTCCGGCGGCGGTATGGACATTGTGGGAGTGATTCTGGTGAAATGGCGGCAGGATTTCAGCGTGGGGAAGGTCAACCTGATGATGAACCTGGTGCTGTACAGCGCCTGTCTGTTTCTCTTTGACGTGGAGACAACCCTGTATTCCGTGATCAATGCGGCGGTGTATTCGGTGGCCATAGACAGGCTGCACGCCCAGAACATCAATGTGGAGGTGAATGTGATCACCAAGATCAGTTCCCGGGAACTGGAACGGGAGGTATTCTCGGAACTGGGCCGGGGCATTACCAAATGGAAAACCGTGGGCGCCTATACTCATGAAGAGTCTCATATTCTCTACATTATGATGTCTAAATACGAAGTACATCAACTCAAGAACATAGTTCACAAGTATGACCCCCAGGCATTCATCGTGGTAAATGAGGGCGTGCACGTGGAAGGTAATTATTTGAAGAAATTGTAAATGCGGTTTTTTCTGTCTTGATTTTCCTCATTTAATTGTGATACAGTCTGCTGGACTCATACTCCGGTTCGCAGGTGAGGTTTGTCCCCAGCTTGCGCAGCACATTCCTGTCCACCTGGGACAGGATCACGCTGGAATGTACCTCGGAGCCCCGCAGGTTCTGCAGCTGTCGGATGGCCAGCTGGGCGGTTTCGTCCGTGGAGGCGCAGATGGACAGGGCGATCAGTACCTCGTCGGTGTGCAGGCGGGGATTGCGGTTGCCCAGATGGGCCGTTTTAAGTTCCTGGATGGGGCCGATGGTGCTGGGGGACATCAGTTGTACTTCATCGGGAATATGGGCCAGGGCCTTCAGCGCGTTCAGCAGCATAGCGGAAGAGGCACCCAGAAGTTCGCTGGTCTTGCCTGTGACGATGCGGCCGTCCGGCAGCTGGATGGCGGTGGCGGGTTTGCCCGTGGCCGCCGCTTTCACCTTGGCGGCGCTGACCACAGGACGGTCATCCACCGTGATGCCGGCCTGCTTCATCAACAACTCCAGCTTCAGGATCTGTTCGTCGTCCGCGCTGCCCTGGCGTTTTTCACACAGGGCATTGAAGTATCTGCGAATGATTTCCTGGCAGGAGGCTTCCCTGCAGGCCTCATCGTCCACAATGCATAATCCGGCCATGTTGACACCCATGTCGGTGGGAGATTTGTAAGGGGACTGTCCCATGATCTTCTCAAACATGGCCCCGAGCACCGGAAAGATTTCCACATCCCGGTTGTAGTTGATGGTGGTCTCTCCGTAGGCGTCCAGATGGAAGGGGTCGATCATATTAACATCATTCAAGTCCGCGGTGGCTGCTTCATAGGCCAGATTGACGGGATGTTTCAGGGACAGGTTCCAGATGGGGAAAGTCTCGTATTTGGCATATCCCGCTTTGATGCCTCTTTTATGCTCATGGTAAAGCTGAGACAGGCAGGTGGCCATCTTTCCGCTGCCCGGGCCGGGGGCGGTGATCACCACCAGCTCCCGGGAGGTTTCGATATATTCGTTGCGCCCGTATCCCTGGTCGCTGACAATGAGAGGGATGTTGGATGGATAGCCGGGGATGGAGTAGTGGCGGTACACTTTCATTCCCAGGGATTCCAGCTTCTTCTGGTAGGCGATGGCGCTGGGCTGTTCTGCGAAGCGGGTCAGGCACACGCTTCCCACATACAGGCCATAGCCCCGGAAAGCGTCGATGAGGCGCAGCACGTCCACATCATAGGTGATGCCCAGATCGGAGCGCACCTTATTTTTCTCGATATCCGCCGCATTGATTACGATAACAATCTCGGCGTGGTCCCGCAACTGTGCCAGCATGTCTATTTTGCTGTCAGGCTTGAAGCCGGGCAGGACCCGGGAAGCATGATAGTCGTCAAAGAGCTTTCCCCCGAACTCCAGGTAGAGTTTGCCGCCAAAGGCGGCGATTCGCTCCCGGATCTTCTGGGACTGCATTTTCAGGTATTTGTCATGATCGAAACCGATTTTACTCATTAGTTCCATATACCTCCCCAAGGGCTGAAAATTTAGAGTACCAAACTCATATTATTTTACAAAAAATGAATGACAAAATCAAGACATACTGGTCTGAAATCTTTATAAATCTTTTAGAGATCGACTATTGATTTATGTTTTGGGAATCTTTATAATAGAGTGCATATGAATTTGGTATAAAATAACGGAAAACTGCGGAATTTTGAATTTGCACAGGAAAGGGACTTATGGATAATCATATGGATAATTATAATAACGGCGGCCCGGGAGGCGGCAATAACAATTCGGGACCGGGGGGGAACGGCGGTGAGAACAACAACCAGAAACCCCAGCGTCCCAGCATTATGATGATTCTTGCGTTCATACTGAGCAGTATTCTTCTGCTTGCCCTGCTATGGACAATTTTCTTCGCCAAAAGCGGTGATGTGATGGAGGTTCCCTACTCCACCTTTGTGGAGCGGATGAATGCGGACCAGATCGAATCCGTGAAACTCAGCGGCGAGACCATCAGCTTTACACTGAAGGATGGTGTGGTGGACGAGTCTGCCCCCAAAATCTATGACCTTTACAGCTTTAAGCCCATAAAGATAGAGTATCAGACCCTGCAGATCGAAAACACGGAGACAGTGACCCAGAGGGCCCTGGAACATGGGGTGGAGGTCTATGGCGTTTCCACCAGCGTGGGTGAGTGGATCATGCAGATTCTGATGACACTGGTGCTGCCTCTGGTGCTGGTGTGGATCCTGCTGGGCTTCCTGTTCCGAAGAATGGGCGGCAGCAGCGGTCCCATGGGAGTGGGTAAGAGCAACGCCAAAGTGTATGTACAGAAGGAGACCGGTGTGACCTTCGCGGATGTGGCGGGGGAGGACGAGGCCAAGGAATCCCTGGTGGAAGTGGTAGACTTCCTGCACAATCCGGGCAGATACGCCAAGATCGGCGCAAGGCTGCCCAAGGGCGCGCTGCTGGTGGGTCCTCCCGGCACAGGCAAAACCCTGTTGGCAAGAGCGGTAGCCGGGGAGGCCCATGTACCGTTTTTCTCCCTGACGGGTTCCGACTTTATAGAATTGTACGTGGGCGTGGGAGCCAGCCGGGTGCGTGATCTGTTCAAAGAGGCCACCAAGAATGCCCCCTGCATCATTTTCATAGACGAGATCGACGCCATCGGACGCAGCCGTGATTCCAAATACGGCGGCGGCAACGAGGAGCGGGAACAGACCCTGAACCAGCTGTTGTCCGAGATGGACGGTTTTGACAGTTCTAAGGGCATTCTGATTCTGGCCGCCACCAACCGGCCGGAGATTCTGGATAAGGCCCTCTTGCGCCCCGGCCGTTTTGACCGTCGGATCATCGTGGATAAGCCGGACTTAAAGGGGCGGGTGGACATCCTGAAGGTTCATACCAAGGATGTAAAGATGGACGAGACAGTGGACCTGGATGCCATTGCCCTGGCCACCAGCGGCGCCGTGGGATCGGATCTGGCCAATATGATCAATGAGGCCGCCATTAACGCGGTGAAGGAAAACAGGGAGTATGTGTGCCAGAAAGACCTGTTCAACGCAGTGGAGCAGGTTCTGGTGGGCAAGGAAAAGAAGGATCGAATCATGAGCAGGGAGGAGCGCCGCATTGTGTCCTATCACGAGGTGGGTCACGCGCTGATCAGCGCTCTGCAAAAGAATTCCGAACCCGTGCAGAAGATCACCATTGTGCCACGCACCATGGGGGCTCTGGGCTATGTGATGCATGTGCCCGAGGAGGAGAAGTATCTGAACACCGAGGCGGAACTGCGGGATATGCTGGTGAGTCTGGTGGGTGGCCGGGCGGCGGAGGAAATCGTGTTTGAGACCGTTACCACAGGCGCAGCCAATGATATTGAGAAAGCCACCAACATTGCCAAAGCCATGGTGACGGAGTACGGTATGAGCAAGAAGTTCGGCCTGATCGGCCTGGCTTCCATGCAGAATAAATATCTGGACAGCAGCGCCACGCTGAACTGCAGCGATGCCACAGAGGCGGAGATCGACGCGGAAGTGGTGGCCATTCTGAAGGAGAGTTACGAGAAGGCAAAGGAACTGCTTCGTGAAAACAGAGAGTTGATGGATAAGCTGGCCGAGTACCTGATCGAGAAGGAGACCATCACCGGCAAGGAATTCATGGAGATTTTCCGCCGGGAGAAAGGTCTGCCGGACCCTGTGGAGGAGAAGGAGGGTCAGTCCTCCGGGAACAGGGCAGACGGAAAGAGTACCGGAGCCGCCCAGGGGCAGAAGGCTCACGGAGGCAGTACAGAGGCCGCCCAGGGGCAGGAAGCTCACGGAGGCAGAACCGAAGCTGCCCAGGGGCAGGAGGCTTACGGGGGAAGTACAGAGGCCGCCCAGGGGCAGGAAGCTCACGGAGGCAGTACAGAGGCCGCCCAGGGGCAGGAGGTTTACGGAGGCAGTACAGAGGCCGCCCGGAGCGGCAGCGCTGCAGGCGGCGGAGTGGACGTGACCATCACGGATGAGACAGCCCATAGCGCAGACGGCGGAACCGCTTCGATTCCGGAGGTTACTTTGCCGGAAGCGCCTGGATTCCCGGGAGGGGAAACAGATCAAAAGGATGAACAGCCCCCTGCGGGACCTACGGGGAGGTTCTCCGGCGGAAGCCTTTAGTGCGGACCGGCCCAATGGGATTAGCGAGGAAGCCATGACATTTGACTTTGAGGAAGAACTGAAAAAACTCCCCGGAAAGCCGGGGGTCTATATTATGCGGGATGCCGGTGACGGCATCCTGTATGTAGGTAAGGCAGTCAATCTGCACAATCGCGTTCGGTCTTACTTCCGGGACAATATCGGCCGGGGGCCCATGATCGACAAGATGGTGACGTTGATTGCCCGGTTTGAATATATTGTGACGGATTCGGAGCTGGAAGCCCTGGTGCTGGAGAACAACTTAATCAAGGAACATTCTCCAAAATACAACACTCTGCTGAAGGACGACAAGACATATCCCTATATCAAAGTGACCATGGGGGAGGAGTATCCCCGCATTCTCTTTTCCCGGCTGATGAAAAAGGACAAATCCCGCTACTATGGTCCTTACACCAGCGCTGCAGCGGTGAAGGATACCATTGAACTGCTGAACAAACTGTTTTGTCTGCGCACCTGCAATCGCAGTCTGCCCAGGGACATCGGCAATGACCGCCCCTGTCTGAACTATCATATCAAGCAGTGCATGGCTCCCTGCCAGGGCTACATCAGCAGGGAACAGTACCGTCAACAGCTGGCTCGGGCACTGGAGTTCCTCAATGGCAATTATAATAAGATTCTGAGAGAGCTGGAGGACAAGATGAAGCAGGCAGCGGAAAGCCTGGATTTTGAGGAGGCGGCCCGCTACCGGGATCTGCATGCCAGCGTGAAATCCGTGTCCCAGAAACAGAAAATCACGGACAGCGCTTTGGACGACAAAGATGTGGTAGCCCTGTATCAGGACGAAACAGACGCGGTGGTACAGGTATTTTTTGTACGGGACGGCAAGCTGATCGGCCGGGAACATTATTATATGATGCATGTGTCAGGCGTGAAAAAGGAAGTCATTCTGGAAGATTTTGTAAAACAGTTTTATGCGGGAACCCCCTTTATCCCACGGGAGTTGATGCTGCAATATGAGATCTCGGACAATGAATTGGTGGAAAAGTGGTTATCGGAGCGTAAGGGCTCCAGGGTGCGGATCCGGGTACCCAAGATCGGCAGCAAGGAGAAGCTGGTGGAACTGGCGGCTCAGAATGCCAAATTGATCCTGAGCCAGGACAAGGAGAAGCTGAAGCGGGAGGAGGGGCGCACCATCGGGGCGGTAAAGGAAATCGCGGACTGGCTGGGCCTGGACTGCGTGGATCGGATGGAAGCCTTTGATATCTCCAACATCAGCGGTTTTGAGAATGTGGGCTCTATGGTAGTGTATGAGAAGGGGAAACCCAAGCGCAGCGATTACCGGAAATTCCGCATCAAAACTGTGGCGGGCCCGGATGATTACGCCTGTATGAAGGAAGTATTGACCCGGCGTCTGGTTCATGGCCTGGAAGAGAGCCGGGAACTGGAGGAGCGGGATATGGACCAGGCGTATGGCAGCTTTACCAAATTCCCGGATCTGCTGCTGATGGACGGCGGCAGGGGACAGGTCAACATCGCTCTGTCCGTGCTGGAGGAACTGCAGATCCATATCCCTGTCTGCGGTATGGTGAAGGACGACAATCATCGGACCCGGGGCCTGTACTATAACAATGTGGAAATCCCCATCGACACTCGCAGCGAAGGCTTTAAGCTGATCACCCGGATACAGGACGAGGCCCACCGTTTTGCCATTGAGTATCACAGGTCCCTGCGCAGCAAGGCCCAGGTCAAATCCCGGCTGGATGAGATTCCCGGCGTGGGGCCTGCCCGGCGCAAGGCCCTGATGCGGCATTTTAAATCCCTGGAGGAGATCAAGGCTGCGACGGTGGAGGAATTAATGCAGGTACCGGAGATCCCGCAGCATGTAGCAGAGGTGATTCGCCGTTTTTTTGAGGAACAAAACCTTACTTAGAAAGAGAGGGAGGGGAAAAATGAATGGTACTTTTGAAGTGAGGCGTAGATGGATCGCCCTGCTGGCAGTGCTGCTGGCCACTTTGCTGGGGCTGGCTGCCTGTGGGAATCAGGGACGCCCGGCCATGGCAGGAGAGTCCGGCGGCCCGACAGAGACAGCCCGGGGGGAAGGAATTTCCGGGGAAGGAGAAGCCCAGGAGGATCAGGGAAACTTTGGGGAAGGAGACGCCCAGGAGGATGAGGGAAACTTTGGGGCAGGAGATGCCCGGGGACAGGAAGGAAACCATGTGGAGGGAATACCTGCAGGGCCGGAAGAGAGTACGATGCAAGGGGATGTCCCTCAGGCGGAGGGAGATGTCCTGGGACAGGAGGTAAACCCGGAGGCCGGAGATGGCCGGACACCGGGAGCAGGAGGAATGGTAGATGACGGCTCAGTGCGGCAGGAACTTACCGCCCTGGAAGTGACGCGGCTTATGGGCAATGGCATCAACCTGGGCAACACCATGGAGGCCTACGGCCGGGCCCAGCTGGGAACTCAGGCCCGGCCTGCCCAGTACGAGACCTACTGGGGGCAGCCCGTGACCACCCGGGAGATGCTGGAAGGTATGAAAGCGGCGGGCTTTGACACTTTGCGTCTGCCCGTGGCCTGGACCAATATGATGAATTTTGAGTCCGGTGACTATACCATTAATCCCGCCTATCTGGACCGGGTGGAGGAGATCGTGGGATATGCCCGCAGCGCAGGTATGTACGTGATTATAAACGACCACTGGGATGGCGGGTGGTGGGGCATGTTCGGCTCCGCCAGCCAGGAGACCAGATCCCGGGCCATGGAACTGTACAAGTCCATGTGGACCCAGGTGGGAGAACGCTTCAGGGACTATTCGGATTATGTGATCTTTGAGTCTGGCAATGAAGAACTGGGATTTCGGCTGAACGACACGGATATCGCCGGGGATTCCGGGAGCTTGTCGGACGGGGACTGCTATGAGGAGACCAATCGGATCAATCAGGCTTTTGTGGACACCATACGGGCCACCGGCGGCAATAATGCCAACCGCTTCCTGCTGATCGCGGGCTTTGGCACAGACGTCCGGGGCACCTGTGACAGCCGTTACAAGATGCCGGAGGACACGGTTGCGGACAAATTGCTGGTATCCGTGCATTGCTATGATCCCAGCGGCTACTGCATCAATACCAGCTTTTCCAAATGGGGCACCCGGCAGGAGTACCAGGCCATGAACGATACCCTGGCCATGATGGAGCGTTTTACCAGGCAGGGTTATGGCGTGGTCATCGGTGAGTATGGGGTTCTGATAGAGGATCCCCGCCAGGGACTGAAGGAGAATGCCGGGGAATATGTACGGAATTTCCTGAACAACTGCGATCTGTACGGCTACTGCCCTGTGCTGTGGGACTGCAATAACCTGTACAGCCGCAGCGACTGTGCTCTCATCGACCAGGAGATGGCCGCTCTGTATGCTGCCCACAGCCTGGAGGCACAGAGCCAAAGGATCGAGGAGGCGATTGCGGCCCAGGCCCGGGAGGAGATGGACGAAGCCTATGCCAATGCCCGGGAGGGCGCAGGGGTGGATGACCAGACGGCCATGGCCTGGATCATGTTCAACAGCAGCGATTGGAGCGTGCAGTACAGCGTGGGAGATAATTACAATCCCGATTCCCTGTCGGCGGGCATTGTGGCCACGGACGTGGAGGTCACGGGGGAGGGCACTTATACGGTGGCTCTTGATTTTACTGGGGTCAGCGGCGGCCACGCTCTCAGCACCGGGTTCAGCGCCCTGGCCATTGCCAACGGCGAGAAACTTTTCCCCGGGTATTATGTGGAGATACAGGAGATCCTGGTCAACGGCCAGCCCTATGAGATGAAGGGCCAGCCCTACACATGCAGCGACGACGGGACCGTGACCCGGGTCAATCTGTACAATGCCTGGATTACTCAGGTGTCCGGCGGGGCAAGGGTTCGCCAGGACAACGGGCGGGAACTTTCCCCCCGCCTTCTGGATGCGGAGACTCTGGGGGAAGTGGAAACCCTGTCTGTGACCTTCGACTATGTTAAGGGGCCCTAGTGTACCGTATCGTTCACATTTCGCAAAATGACTTGCCTGAATTTCCATCTGCCGCGTTGTCGTCGGTCAACGATGCCACCGCATCGCCTC
>JAAWKU010000016.1 GCA_022797535.1 Lachnospiraceae bacterium
TCGGGGGTATATCCGTTGATGGTTCTCACAAACAGCAGGGCGCTGAATTTCTCCTGCTGGGTCTTGATGCGCTTGTTGCCCCGCAGGATGTCGCCGGTCTTTAATCCAAAGCGGCGGATCTGGCTGGGCGCCACATACACGTCCTCCGAGCCGGGCAGATAATTGTCGCTGCGGATAAAGCCGTAGCCATCAGGCATGACTTCCAGGATACCCTGGGCCTCAATGCCGCTGTCCAGTTCCACAGGATACTGGGTGGAATCATAAGCCTCGTTTACACGCACTGGCCGCACTGGCTGCTCCCCGTCGGCGGCAGGTCGGGTTCCCTCAGGCCTGCTTCCCTCATTTCTATGGTAATCCGTCCTGGGAGACTCCGCTCTCTCGACCCTGTCTCCGGGCCTCTCCACGGTTCGGTCGGTCCCTCTATCCATCGGCCTCTCCACAATTCTGTCAGCCGCTCTCTCTGCCGGCCTCTCTACGACCCTGTCAGTCACTCTCTCTGCCGGCCTCTCCACAGTTCTGTCGGCCGCTCTCTCCGTCGGCCTCTCTACGACCCTGTCAGTCACTCTCTCTGCCGGCCTCTCCACAGTTCTGTCGGCCGCTCTCTCCGTCGGCCTCTCTACAACCCTGTCAGCCGCTCTCTCCGTCGGCCTCTCTACAACCCTGTCAGCCGCTCTCTCTGCCGGCCTCTCCACAGTTCTGTCAGCCGCTCTATCCGTCCCTCTGTCGGCCGCTCTCTCCGCCGGTTTCTCTGCAGTTCTCTCGGCTCCGCTCTCCGCCGGTCTGGCGGCGGTCTCCCTGGCCTTGTCCTTCTCGTCCTCCGCCAGCATCGCCTCCACCACGTCCGCCTTCTTCATGGCAGATACGCCCTTAATGCCCCGTACCTTAGCCAGTTCTTTCAACTGTACCAGCGCAAGTGATTCATATTTCTCTCTCATTGCTCCTCCTATTTCTTTATTGCTTTTTAAAACTTCTTCCTATTCAGTTCGTCTTAAGGGGTATCTCTCGAAATATACCAGACGTGTCCCGCAATGGAATGAACCTGCTAATATGGATTATATTACATTTTTATTGAAATAGGAAGCAAAATTTTGTGAAATACATTTTTTTCTTGAAAAAAAAGCATATTCCCTATAAAATAGAGAGAAATATGGGATTATACGCACTTTAATCAGGAGGAAACAAAATGACAACCAACGAGAAAGCACTTATGCTTCACGAGCAGTGGAACGGCAAGCTGGAGATTGTCTCCAAGACGCCTGTAAAGTCCAGGGAGGATTTGGCCCTGGCCTACACCCCCGGCGTGGCCGAGCCCTGCAAGGTCATCGCCCAGGACAGCGCCGCCGCCTATACATACACCATGAAAGCCAACACCGTAGCGGTGGTATCCGATGGCAGCGCCGTCCTGGGCCTGGGGAATATCGGGCCCCATGCCGCCATGCCTGTTATGGAGGGGAAGGCCGTCCTCTTCAAGGAATTCGGAGGAGTCAACGCCATCCCCATCTGCCTGGACACCCAGGACACGGAGGAGATCATCAAGGCAGTGACCTGGATGGCTCCCGGCTTCGGCGGCATCAATCTGGAGGACATCTCCGCCCCCAGATGCTTTGAAATCGAAGAGCGGCTGAAAGCCACTCTGGACATCCCCGTTTTCCATGACGACCAGCACGGCACGGCCATCGTGGTGCTGGCCGGCATTATCAACGCCCTGAAGGTGGTGGGCAAACAGAAGGAAAACTGCCGCATTGTAGTAAACGGCGCAGGCAGCGCAGGGGTAGCCATCACCAAACTGCTGCTGACCTACGGCTTTCCCCATATCACCATGTGCGACAAAGTAGGCATCGTCTCCCGTTCCACGGAGGGGCTGAACTGGATGCAGCAGAAAATGGCCGAAGTGACCAATCTGGAGGGAAAAACCGGGACGCTGGCCGATGCTTTGAAGGGTGCGGACATCTTTGTGGGAGTATCCGCTCCAGGCATCGTCACTCCTGAGATGGTGGCCTCCATGAACCGAGACGCCATCCTTTTTGCCATGGCCAACCCCGTGCCCGAAATCATGCCTGATGAGGCCAGAGCCGCCGGCGCCCGGGTGGTGGGCACAGGCCGCAGCGACTTCCCCAACCAGGTAAACAATGTGGTGGCCTTCCCCGGTATCTTCAAGGGAGCCCTGGAAGGACATGCCCGACAGATCACGGAAGAGATGAAGCTGGCCGCCGCGGAAGCCATCGCCTCCCTGGTTCCCGATGAGGAACTCTCCGATGAAAATATAATGCCCGAAGCCTTCAATCCCAAGGTGGCGGAAGTGGTGGCTGCCGCTGTGAAGGCATATATCTGATGCCGGCGGAAAGCATCTTGCCTCCCGCCCTCTGGCTGGGCAAGCCCTACTATTCCCTGGACGCCTATCTCAAAAGCGTCTACGGACACAAATGCTACAAGATCGCCCTGGACGCCCAGATGACCTGCCCCAACCGGGACGGGACTCTGGGCAGCCGGGGCTGCCTGTTTTGCAGCGCCGGAGGCAGCGGGGAGTATGCCGTCCCGGGAGACCATATCTCACAGCAGCTGGCGGCCGGGCTGGCTCTATTTGGGAAAAAACAGATCGGGCAGCATTTTATCGCCTATTTTCAGGCTTACACCAACACATATGCCCCTACGGATAAACTGCGCTCCCTGTATGTCCAGGCTCTGGAACACCCGGAAGTCTGCGGCATCTCCATCGCCACCAGGCCGGACTGCCTGCCGGAACCGGTTTTGGAATTGCTGGAGGAGCTTCGCCGTGCCTATCCTGATAAATTTATTTGGATCGAACTGGGGCTGCAGACCATTCACGAAAAGACCGCCCGCCTGATCCGCAGAGGCTACGAACTGTCCTGTTTTGAAGTCGCTATGGGGAAGCTGCGCCTGCTGGGAATCCCTTCCATCATACATGTGATCCTGGGTCTGCCCGGCGAAACGCCGGAAGATATGCGCGAGACTATAACTTATCTGAACTCCTGGCAGCCTTTCGGGGTTAAACTGCAGCTGCTCCATGTGCTGGAAGGCACGGATCTGGCGGTGCTGTACCGCTCCGGCGCTTTCTCCGCTCTGGAAAAGGAAGAATATCTGGATATTTTAGTGAGTTGCCTGGAGCAACTCTCCCCTGATATTTTGGTCCACAGGGTCACGGGAGACGGCCCTAAGAAGCTGTTGATCGCCCCGGCCTGGAGCAGTGACAAACGGGATGTGCTCAACTCCCTGCACCGGAAAATGCGGCTGCAAAATACCTGGCAGGGAAAATGTTATCAGCAGCACCGATATCGGGAACACGCCTGGACCAGCCCGGAGCCAGACAACTCCAGGCCAGACAACTTCGGACCTGGATCCAGTCAACCAGTTCCCAATTGAGACCTGTCCAAACGGCTCCTTACCATGCCCCGGCCCACCTGGAACCCGTGCCCGGATAGGCCGGAAAGGGACATGGGCCGCCCTCAGCTGCCCTGTTCCCCGTCCTTCTCAGCCGCCTCCCGTCTGATCCGCTTCATGTGTTCCCTGATTTTCTGTTCATATCCATTGCCGCTGGGGCAGTAAAATTCCCTGCCGCCCAGTTCGTAGGGCAGATATTGCTGTTCCACATAGTGATTGGGATAATCATGAGCATATTTGTAGCCCGTGCCATGCCCCAGTTTCGCGGCCCCCTTGTAGTGGGCATCCTGCAAATGGGTGGGGATGGGCAGATTTCCCGATTGCTCCACCTCCTGCATGGCGGCAAATATACCTGCGCTGGCAGAATTGCTCTTGGGAGCGCAGGCCACATAGGACGCCGCCTGAGAGAGGATAATCTGGGCCTCCGGCATGCCCACCCGTTCCACCGCCAGAGAGGCATTGGCCGCCACCACCAGCGCCATGGGATCTGCGTTGCCCACATCCTCCGAGGCGCAGATCATGATCCTGCGGGCGATAAAAGTGACACTCTCCCCCGCGTACAGCATCCGGGCCAGATAATACACTGCTGCGTCCGGGTCCGAGCCTCTCATGCTCTTGATGAAAGCCGAGATGGTGTCATAGTGATTGTCCCCGTTCTTGTCATAACGCATAACCCGCTTCTGAATGCACTCCTGAGCCACCTCCAGCGTGATATGGATCTGTCCGTCCTGGGAGCGCTGAGTAGTCATAATCCCCAATTCGATGGCGTTCAGCGCATGTCTGGCGTCACCGCCCGAAAGCTGGGCCAGAAAGTCCAGCGCCTCCTCCTCAATGACGGCATTGTACGATCCCATTCCCCGATCTCTGTCATATACCGCCTTGCGCAGCAATTCCTTCACTGCCTCCGATGGAATGGGCTTTAACTCGAAAATAATGGATCTGGAAATCAGCGCGCCGTTGACCTCAAAATACGGGTTCTCGGTGGTGGCCCCGATCAGGATTATAGTACCATCCTCCACAAAGGGCAGCAAATAATCCTGCTGGCTCTTGTTGAACCGATGGATCTCGTCTATAAAAAGAATGGTGCGCTTGCCGTACATGCCCTGAAGTTCCCTGGCCTTGCCCACCACCTCCTCCATATCCTTTTTGCCGGCCACAGTGGCGTTGATCTGGGTGAATTCCGCGCTGGTACTGTTGGCAATCACCCGGGCCAGCGTGGTCTTACCTGTGCCGGGAGGCCCGTAAAAGATCACGGAATTGATCTTGTCTGCCTGAATCGCCCGGTACAGCAGCTTGTCCCTGCCGATGATATGCTCCTGCCCTGCCACCTCGTCCAGTGTCCTGGGACGCATCCTGGCCGCCAGAGGCGATTCCTTCTCCATATTGGTGCTTCTCATATATTCAAATAAGTCCATGGCTTCCATTCCCAGGCCCGCTTCCGCAGGCGTTCTATACGGTTAAAAATGCCGCAAGCCAGGCCTGCGGCATTGTCCAGACAGGGTTTTACCTTCCCAGAGTCAGCTTCCTGTACCACACCAGCGTCCTAATATAGGCGTCATACAGGGTAGACATGTCTATTTTCTCCAGGATCATCTGGCGGGAAACTTCCTGCCAGTTTGCGCTCTCATACTGCAGAATGAACTCATAGACCCTGAGCAGCGGCCCCTTCCTGTCCACCAGCACATCCCGGATCTGCTTGCTTACATGCACCATGGACAGGGCCTCCTCCATGGGTTTATCCAGGATTACATCCAGCACGGAAAACAGTCCCATCAGGAACAGCTCTGAAGCCTGCATCGCCAGGCCGAACGCGCCCGCCAGATTCTCCGCGAACCGGGCCCGCAGCAGGGACAGGCGGGTAATCTCATTGGGCTTATCCGCACAAAGTTCTCCTACCACCGCTGTGGTAATCCACTTTTTCAGCTCCTTCTGCCCCAGCATGGCAGCAGCGTGCCGGATGGAGGTAATCTCTGAATTAATGGCCATGCGGTTCACCATCCGCAGCAGGGAAATGGTCAGCGCTGTATCCCGGCTGATGATGTCCGCCGCCTGGGTCAGTTCAAAGTTGTCGTTGTTGACCGTGTTCAGCAGCTCGATATAGTTCACCTTCAGAGGAGCCACCTCGTGCTCGTTACGATTCATGGGAATCCGGTAGAAGTCACCCTCGTACAGCTGGTATCCCCCCGAGGACTTCAGCGCCGCAAACTCCTCCTGGTTATCCACGCCCACCGCGCACAGCCTGATCTGGGGAAACAATTTGGTGAAATAGATTTTTGCCTTGCTGATATCTATCTTCTTGTGATTCAGAAACACATAATCCGTCAGCTTCAGGATTTCCCTGTATGCCTCAAACTCCGCAACCTGCAGCTTGCGGATGGCCAGCTTGTAGCCCTGTTTCTTAAGTTCCGAAATCCGCTCTATGTACATTGGTTCCGGCTTCACAGAAGGATCCACCAGCAGTACCAGCCTCTCATGGGGCGCATCGCACTGCTCCGATAAATCAGAGAAGATGGACATATTAGTCACCGTCACAAACACCTCTTTATCCGAGGAAAGACTCTCGATCCCCATGTTCTGAATGATCTCCAGCCCTTCTACCCTGGCCGCCCCGTCAAAGCGGCCCGTCCCCAGCAGGCTGGGGTTGAGAAACACATTTTCCTTCTGCACGAACAGGGAATAGGCCCCAATATTCAGATTTTCATCAAAAAGTGGAATCAATGTAACCAGCATACTTTTTCCCTCCGTACCTACCAGTTCATGGTCTTTTTTATATAAGGCGCAAGCACCTCCGCCGCCGCCAGATGAAACCTCTCCAGCGGATGATAATTTGCCACATAGCCTATATTTCCGTCCTGCTCCGGCAGGCGCAGGGTATGTACCCGCAGATCCCCGGTGTGCTGCCGGTAGTTTTCACAGGCCCTCTCCATCCAGGGACAGAGCCGCTGTCCCATGATGCCCAGCACGCAAAACAATTCCGCCTGGGGGTTGCACTGCCTCACATCTATAAGAAACCGCTCATAGGACTCCATATATTCCTGCTGCTTTTCCAATGTGTCCTGACAAAAACTGTCGTCGTTGGTGCCCAGGTTGATCACCACTGCCTCCGGCCGGAGCTCCGCAAAATCCCACTCCATCTCCGTGGGGTTAAGCCCCTCCGGGATACGGTCCCGGCAAAAACCCAGACCGTGGTAATAGTCAGGAATCAACTGTTCCGCCAGACGTTTATCCGGATTGTCCGTATAGCCGGAGATAATCCCAAAGCCGCTGGCAGAAAACAGGGTGTAATCCGCGTCCAGCAGGCGGGCTGTATGGCAGGCATAAGCCCTGGTTACATCCTCCGTGGCTGTGGAAAAGCCATGGGTATAATCCTCATCATCCACGCCATAACCGCAGGTGATAGAATCCCCGATAAACTCCACCAGATGGGCCCTGGGCGGCAAAGGAGCCACCCGGTCCCCGTATCCCACTGCCATGGGCTCAATGCCAATCACGGACATGGCGCTCTCCGACAGCTTCACAAGCTGTACCTCCACTGTCCCTGGAATCTCCCGGTCCACCACCACCAGCCGCTTCCCGGGAGTGTCGATCATCTCGTCCAGCATCCGTATGCCGTCCACATAAACCGCCACTCTGGCATAATTGCCTTCCGGTTCACCATGCTCCGCCACATAGCCGCCCCGCACCGGAATCTCCAGATGTCTGCCGGTAAACCGCATCCCTATCCCACTGCCGGACATGGCCATCCACAGGGTGTCCCCGATCTGGCAATGCCTGCCCATCCGTTTCACATGCTCCCGGTCCGCCTTGATATATTTCATGTGTTCCTTTCCAGATGCGGGCACATACTGCCTGCGCCGCATACCTGTTTCCTGTTAAGAAAATGCCATTGCGGCATTTTTACTTATTATAGCACATCTCTTTTCTTTTTTAAAGATTTTTAAAGATTCTTTTTTAGCTGTGCCCCCTTGCGGTGCGGAGAATTAAGTCCACTGCCCCTTCGGCCTGTGTGGGAAGATTGGCGGGAAGCAGGGAAGTTCCGGCTTCCGATTGATCCACGCCCTCATAAAATGCCTGCAGCGCATATCTGGCCAGCAGGCCAGAGACACGCCCCCTCTCTATGGAATCCTCCGCGCCCAGAACAATGACTGCCAGATCATGCTCCATAGTCCCGTCGTCCGCCGTCAGAGAAGTAACCAGGCAGGCTCCGGCCTTGTTGGTGGTTCCGGTCTTCAGGCCGGTAACTCCGGAAAGATTGTGCAGAAGCGGATTGGTATTGTTTACCTTCAGATCCAGAGATTCCAATGTGGCCTCTTTCAGGGAAGTGATGTCCGTGATCTGGGGATAGACTTTCATAAGATAGGACACCAGCCGAAACATGTCCTCCGCACTCATGCGATTCTGACGCTTTGCCGGAACAGGCTCTTCGGTGTAAGAAGGCAGGCCGTGACAGTTGAAAAAAACCGCCTGGGAAAGTCCCAGATCCAAGGCTTTCTGATTCATCATCCGAACAAAGGCCTCCTCCGAACCGGCCACGGATTCGGCCAGACACAGTGCGCATTCGTTGCTGGAAGGCAGAAGCGCCCCCAGCAAAAGTTCCTCCACGGTAATCTGTTCTCCGGCTTCCAGAGGAATCACACCGTCGGCGGAAGCGGAAAGCATCTGGGCCGCGCCGGAGACAATGACCCGTTCCTCCGGGGCAATCTGCCCTGCCGAGATGGCGTCCATGACCAGAAGGCAGGTCATGAGTTTGGATGTACTGGCGATGGGATAGGAAACATCGGACTGATACCCATAGTAGAGTTCCCCGGTGGTGACATCTCCCACCAACACGCTGTTGACTCCGTAAAAATATCCGGCCTGCTCCAAAGCGGCGGGAGACACGCGAAAAGGATCCTGTGTATGAAACAACAGAGAATCCGCAGCCGGAACAGTAATGTCCACGTCCAGAATCATGCCCAGATCTGCCGCCATCATAAAGCAATCGTAATTACCGGAGGGAAGTTTCATAATCATCGTATAATAAAAAACCTTCTCTCCACCTACTTTGCATTCGTTTCGCCGCAGGGACACATCCGGGAGTTCTCCCTCCTCCCAGGAAGTGTTTTCCGCTCCCACCGGCACATAGATCTCTCCCGGATTCAGGGAGACGGCATTTTTTGTAATATCCAGAGAGAATGATTTGTCCGTATCCTTAAGAACCATGGCAAGATCCCGCAAAGAAAGATACCTGTTGCAATCGTAATCATAATCCAAGGTTTTTACCGTACCACTGGCGCCGGTATCCGTCTGTACCTGACAGGTTCCGGGAATCTCGTAACCTGCCGACGCTCTTACCGGCGGGACGAAACAAAACAGAATCGCCCACAGGATCAGAAAACCTGTTTTCTGCTGGATTTTTTTCATGGTATCTCCTCTCCCATTTCTATTATTTTTTCTGGAAACAGTTGCACAAAGTCAAAGATCTGAAGTTTGAGAGTTGCCGCTGTCAGCACCCTCCGGCGGAGTCACATCGCTCCAAAAGTTATGGATTCTGCTGGGGTGTTAACTTGTATACCATGGGAAAATGGTTAGAAATAAGCCCTGAAGTGGATGAGCCGGTTTCTTCAAACAGGATCAGCCTGGAATCCTCCCTGATATAGTGCTGCTCCCTGGCGGTGGCAGCACTGTCCCTCTCAAAGTACCTGACCAGAACGCCCCCTGTCGCCTCATACACACCACTGCCGTCATATTGAATCTGCAGATCTTCCAGGGGAGGCAGCAGGGCAGGGCCACAGGACATCAGATAGGAGACTGTTGGCATCCCAAAAGATTCTGTCGCCAGAGCTTCGAGGGCCTCCTGCTCCATGCTGCCCGTATAGCCTGCCATGCGAAGCCTTTCAGCCAACAACTTCTGAAAGGCCCGGGCCAATGCCTCGTAAGCAGCCTGCTGGCAGGCATCGTAGCTTTCTGGCAGAACGATACAACGAAAAGTTCCCTCAGAACGGGCGGTTGGCTCCAGCGTCAGATTGACCTGAATGGTCAGACCCTGCATACAGGACTCCATCTCCTCCAGGGAAACAGAGACCGCCTCTATATCCTGGAGCCAGCTATAAGCCACAACGGCGGCCTGTTCCGCCATGTTCAGACTGGCAACCCACTCCCCGGAAGGATCCTCATAATCTGGGGCTGAAAAGTGCAGATAGGCCAGGACGGCAGTGGAAACACTTAAGGTTAAAAACAATAACGTAAATATGGTATTTTTGATCATTTTGCCCATAGAGATCCCCCTGCCCGCACTGACGGACGCCCTGTCTTTTTCCCAAAGCCGACGCTTCCCTGCATCCATGGGAATCCGCCAGATCCTTCATCCTTTTATTATATAGGATAGCACATATTTGAGCAGACGAAAACAGGATATTTAAATATTTGAGGCAAAATACTGCCTGACAGGTGTTTATGGTTCCTAACGGAAGCGGTATCCTTCCCATAAAAACGGGGGCTGTCGCTTTGACGGCCCCCGCAGTTTACTCTGTGGTATTAGTTAATGCTTAAACCGGCGCTGGCGTATCCTGCCACCGTATTGATCAAAGACAATCCGCTGGCTGCTGCTGAGAATACAAGCATCAGGCGTGTTTGAGCCGTAACCGGTATATTCAGTCCTGTCAGCGAGCCATTCAGCAACGTCCCAACGGATATAACTCCGGAGAGCGATGGGGTCAGATTAATCAGTGTTCCGGCAATCGGAGCAAATACATTATTGGGTGTTGTGGACTGATAAATCTGTGCTCTCACCGTAACAGTGGAACCTACCAGGGATAGCGCAGCCGTTGTACTGAAAAATGCACTGAACGAAGTTATGATACCGGCGCGGGAAACCTGAAACGCAAAGTTCGAAAGCGTTCCGGCGGCATTTGTGATATCTATAGTGGCACCCAGCAACGTAAGTCCCTGCGCGCTGTTTCCAAAGCCGACAAAGGCGGGAATTCCTGCAAGGCCTCCGGCAATTGTCGTCAGGGAAATCGGAAGCCCTGACGCAAAGGGGATAATTGCTCCCGTTCCTGCGACTCCAGTGGGGCCGGTCGGACCGGTGGGGCCATCTGCCCCTGTTGCTCCGGTAGGGCCTGTTGCTCCGTCTGCTCCGGTGGCTCCTGTCGCTCCTGTAGGACCTGTTGCTCCGTCCGCTCCTGTCGCCCCGGTGGCTCCGGTAGGGCCTGTTGCTCCGTCCGCTCCTGTTGCTCCCGTAGGGCCCGTGGGACCTGTGGCACCATCTGCTCCCGTGGCCCCGGTGGCTCCTGTAGGACCTGTTGCTCCGTCCGCTCCTGTCGCCCCGGTGGCTCCGGTAGGGCCTGTTGCTCCGTCCGCCCCTGTCGCTCCCGTGGCTCCGGTAGGACCCGTTGCTCCATCCGCTCCGGTTGCTCCCGTAGGGCCCGTGGGACCTGTGACACCATCTGCTCCTGTCGGGCCGGTGGGGCCTGCGACACCGTCCGCTCCTGTCGCTCCCGTAGGGCCCGTGGGACCTGTGACACCATCTGCTCCTGTCGCTCCAGTAGGGCCCGTGGGACCTATGACACCATCTGCTCCCGTAGGGCCGGTCGCTCCAGTAGCTCCAGTAGGGCCCGTGGGGCCTGTGACACCATCTGCTCCTGTCGGGCCAGTCTCTCCCGTGGCTCCGGTAGGGCCTGTTGCTCCGGTAGCTCCGGTAGGACCGGTCGCCCCATCTGCCCCCGTGGCCCCGGTAGGACCAGTTGCTCCGTCCGCCCCTGTCGCTCCCGTGGCTCCGGTAGGACCGTCATCCCCGGGACAGCCCTTCGGCCCCTGTACCCCAATCGGGCCAGTCACACCCTGAATACCCTGGAGGCCAGTCACACCCTGAGGGCCCATGGGACCAGTTGCACCGGTGGGGCCTGCCGGCCCCGGAATACCTCTGGGACCCTGAGGACCCATGTCCCCCTGGGGGCCTGCCGGACCAGTGGGACCAGTGGGGCCTGCCGGCCCCTGCGGACCAATATCTCCCTGGGGCCCTTCACAGCCCGGATCTCCTTTCGGTCCCACATCACCACGCACACCCTGAATACCCTGGATTCCCTGAGGTCCTGCATACCCTCTGGGGCCTACATAACCTCTGGGGCCCGTGTTCCCAGTGGGCCCCACCGGGCCGGTATTTCCTCTGGGACCTCTTGGGCCGGGGCAGCAGGGAATCCCCTGGGAGCCCGCAGGCCCTGTCTCGCCTCTGTCCCCTTTAGGACCTGGGCAGCCGGTATCTCCCTGGATTCCCTGGGGTCCCACAGGACCCTGGTCCCCTTTGGGCCCCGCAGGACCACGTTCACAGCAAGGGGGATGGTATTGACTCTGGTTACAGTTACACATGTTATTATGGTTCATTCGCAACACATCCTTCACACAATAATTTGTAAAAGGCTCAGAAAGCGCCTTTACTACAAATATTTTATGTTACTCCGAGATCGTTGTTACTATTTGTCGAAATTAATAGTAGATAACACGCTCCGTAAACTTACAGACTTTCAAAATACCGTTTATTGTAAAGATATGATTGAGAATACGGCTTACAGACGCCGGCCTTTTCATTATACTCTTTTGCTTTCTGCCGATCCCCTAATCTGTCATAGCATACACACAACTGCAAAAACGGGACAAAATCATGACAGTCTGGCAGATTAAAACCCTCCGAGCGCTCTTTTTTCGGTGCATTTAACGCCATTTCATACCAATAAATGGCATTATGAAAGTTTCCATGTTCCAGAAAAAATTTCCCGATTTCACAACATAATTCTGCTCTTGGCAGGTCAAAACTCATGCTGCGCAAAAGAGCATTCAGCGCGGCTTGTTCTTGTCCCAGACGTAAGTAGCAGTCAGCACAGACGGAACATGCCTCTATTTTATTTTCGACCCATCCCTCTGCTGAAAGCAGAAACCGTTCCAGCACAGAAACAGCTTCCTCATACTGCCCGTGATAATACAACTCCCGTCCATAATAATATTGGTGACGGGCTTCCAAAGGCTTTCCCTCCGCAATCATCTTCTGATATATTTTCAGATTCCGATCAGGATCCCCGACGCCCATTTTTTTGTGAGAAACCGCTATATCGGAATATATTACCTTACCACTTGGGGGAATTACCTCATGAACTGCGCCGATCCAGCGGTATTTGGTGCAGTTTCTGATCCATCTCTCCCGAAAATAGGAAAAAGAAGGTTTACCGGCTTCGTCAAAAGAAGTGTTGTATTTCATCATTACAATGTCCGTATCCGGCGATAAAGACTGCTTTAACTCCAGGAATTTATCTTTTTCTGTTTCTTCCAAAACATCATCCGCATCCATCCACATGCAGTAGTCCATGGAAGCTCTGGAAAAAGACTCGTTTCTGGCGTCTGAGAAATCATCCTTCCAGGGATATGAGTACACCCTGGCGGTATAGCGGGACGCTATTTCCACCGTCCGATCTGTGGAACCGGTATCTACGACTACAATTTCCTCCACCAGTTCTGCCACACTGTCCAGACAGCGCGCAAGATGCTTCTCCTCATTTTTGACAATCATACAAAGACTTATTGTGGGCATATTTTCTCCTCTCTTCCTCGTTCTATTGCCTGTAGAGTTTTACAATGCTCAGATTCATATTGATTTTGACAGCATCCTCCGAAGAATGCCACACAAAGGACAGTCTGGAACCGGCTGGTATCTCCATGATAAAATACCTGGCTATTACCAGCATTTCTTTTCGCTTTGCCGACTCTGCGTAAGCAGAATACATGGTCTGCTTACCGTCATTAAACAGAGGGGTTATCTTTATGAACCCATTTTTTTTCATCACCGTGGATATATAATAACTGACGGCATAATAACCCGGAGTCAATACAACGGAATTGCTATTGCAAAGAGAAATATTTTGAGTGATATCCGGTATCTCCATTTTAAGAGGGAGATTTCCTCTCTCCGGCATAATCAGTTCCTTGCCTGAGAACGATGCAAATATACTGTTTTGCAGATAGCCGGGAGGTCCCGCCGGCCCGCGGGGACCAGCTTCTCCTCTTGGACCCATGGGGCCGGTGGCCCCCTGCGGCCCCTGGGGGCCTGTGACTCCCTGTGGACCCGTTTCTCCGCGTTCACCGGGACAGCCCTGAGGCCCCGGCTCCCCTCGTGGTCCCATTGGACCCGGCTCCCCCCGCTCAAAAGAAACGCCGAACGGCTCCGAAGCTCCCCCCGCATCCATTGTCCCGGATTCACAATAACAGGAAGAAACATGTTCTCCGATTTCCGCAGCGCTTGTATGCTGCGAATGATTTGTGGAGGCTGCATTGTTCTAATATATGCCATTAGAGGAAGGCTGCGCCCGATTTTGACAAAAGTTCCTGTTGGGAGTTCTCATACCGAACAGATTCGGTGGACTAAACATCCAGTTCATATTAAAGTTGTTCACTTGAAACCACCTCATTCAAATTTGATCTTGCGTGATATACTATATTAGAGTATATGCATGGGGCACAAAATTTGTTTTCAGGACGGTACGCGCTCCAACGCCTGCTGCACGCATAATCAGTCTTTGGGAATACAAAAAGGCTGATGGCATGGAGTCCACTTATATTTCTAAAGTTTAAACCGGCAGGCTCGAACTGACACACAAAGCTCCCCAGCCCTCTTATGTCAAGTTAATGTCACAAATTTTTTGACGAAAATACTCTGAGAGGCGCAAAACTCCGCCCCCGGTTACGGTAAGTTAATGCTAAATTCGAGTGAGTTAATGGCAAATTAAATCCAGAGAGTATAAACCATGCAAAAAGCATCCGCTCAAAGAAGGAAACAATTTTATTATGATTTTCTGGCAAAGAAGTAATTGCTTTAGGGGAGAATTACCCCTCCCCTAAGGCATAGTTCCATTCAATCTCCACCCGCCTGCCCTTATAAACTGTAACCTTTTTAATGAATACATCCACCATCTCCTGCGTCAGTTCTTTCATCTCAGCAAAGCGGATAATGTCTTTCATATCCTGCTTTGGACGGTGGTATTCTTCTGTAAGTCCGGCAAGCTGCAGTTCTGCCTTTTCTATTTTACACGTTAGCTCCTGCATCTGCAGAGCGATCTCATCCGCCCGGCTGCGGTAATCCGCTGCATCTATCTGCTTTAGGGCATAGCCTTCATATAGAGCGTCCGCCTCTTTCTGAAGGCTGCGGCGCTGCATCCGGCTGTTCTCCACATCCCTGCCCAGTTTATACAGTTCTTCTTTCTGGAACTGCTCAAGGCATTCACGCTGTTTAATCAGATCTCCACGACGCATCAGTTCCCGGTACAACTCAGCCAGTACAATCTCCTCCAGAATGGCGGCATTGAAATATGTACAGCAGTCCGGTATCTGCAGCAGGGAATGTTTCCTGCACCAGAAATGGTTTGAGATCTTACTGTTCCTCTGGGGCTTGTAGTTGATGGCATACCCGCATCCGCCACAGTATATCTTCCCTGTGAGCGGATGCTTTGGCCGTTTCCGTTTTGTGGACTGTTCCGGTCGGAAGGACGACACCAGTGCAAACAATTCCGGCGTTACCAATGCCTCATGATGGCTGGTGATTACTTTCCACTCATCCTTTGGTACGGCAATGCCCTTTTTGCTCCCCACCGATTTACGGACTGATTTGCCGTAAGCCATTTCGCCCAGGTAGAAACGATTGTTCAGGAGCGCCCTTACTGCCGTACTGCTCCAGGCATGGTTTTCCCTTGCCATCTTCCTGTCAGGATAGCGCATCTGTGTAATGGTAGGCGCCTTTTCCCTTATCAATTCCTTTGCGATCTGCGTGCTGCTCATTCCCTGTTCCGCCAGGGAAAAGATGTGGCGGACGATCACCGCCTCTTTTTCATTCACAATCACGGTATTCTTTTCGGTCCGGCTCTTGGCATATCCAAAGGGAACCTGTCCAAATACATATTCCCCATTGGCGCATTTATTCTGGAACGAGGTCTTGACCTTCACTGACACATCCTTGCTGTAGAGATCGTAGAGCAGCGTCTGGAAAGCCGTGTCCAGCGGGGTTGTACTCCCCTCATGCTCCCTGCTGTCATAATGGTCGTTCACAGCAATAAACCGGACTCCCATAAAGGGAAATATCTGGTTGAGGTAATCTCCCAGTTCTATGTAATCCCTTGCAAACCGGGACATATCCTTCACCAAAATACAGCCTATCTTCCCCTTTTTTACCTGCTCCAGTAGTTCCTGTACCCCCGGTCTGTCCATGTTTGTGCCGGAAAATCCGTCATCACAAAATTCTGCAACCTCCTGCCCTTTCAGTTCCTCATCCCTGCTTATGTATTCCAAAAGCATCTTCCGCTGGCTGGAGATACTGTTGCTCTCCTGTTGCTCCAAAGAAACCGTGGTCCCCTGAGAAATCATGGTTCCCTTGGAATCCATAATTCCCTTATTATTCCTGCCTCCCTGGGCATCATCCTCTATGGAGAGGCGGAGATAGATTGCGATTTTCCTGTTTTCTCTCATTCCACACCTCCGTCTTTTCCAACGTCAGGCATGGAACTTCCCGTTTTTTCGTCCAATAACGCAGCACGTTCAGAAGTTTCTCCTGCATTTTCCATCAGTGCGTCACTGTAGGTAAACAGGACTTCCACCCTCTTTCCCGGATACACGTAAATCTTCTCGATAAGTGTTTCGATAAGCTCCCTGGTCAGGATCGGTTCATTCTTCGATGAAATGCTTTGCTTCCATTTTACCAATGCACGAACCGCTTTCAGATAGGTTTCCCCATCCCGTTCCAGGCTGTCCGCCTGTTCCTTAAACCGGCTCTCCTGTTTTTCAAGTTCCTGAATACGCTCCTCTTTCTGCATTTTGTAGGCAACATATTCCTTTTGTAAAAGGTCGCCTCTGCGGTATGCCATATATTTAGCGCTTTCCTCCCCATTCAGCCGCTTCCTTGCATACACCGCCGACCGCAGGTTCTTCTCCACCTCCGCTTTTTTCCGGCTGATGAGCTCCCCTGCGGTTTCTACATATGCTTTCTGCTTCTTCAGGTTATCCGCAAGCTCCATTTTCAAAAGAGAGGACAGTATGTTGTTCAACTCCATGTTGGAAATACGATTGGATGAGGGGCAGGCATCTGTCTTTGTGCTGCCCCCGTTCAGGCAGAAATACCCGCCCATCCGTTTCCTGGTTCCGTCCATGTAGTCCTTTACATAACTGTGCCTTGTCATTTTCCGCCCACATACGCCGCAGTACAGTACCTTGTCAAAGATGTTCTCCCCGATTGGGCACCCTGCTGTGGAATGCTTATGGTTTTCTGTCCGTTCCCGCAGTTTCTGCCTCACTGCGGCGGCCGCCTCTGCCGTCCGGCTGCCGATCAACGGTTCATGGGCTTCCTCTTTTATAACCCAGTCATCTTCCGGCTTATGGAGCCGATTCTTTTCATCCCTGGCAGTGATGCTGGTCTTTCCCTGCACCAGCTTTCCCGAATAGGTATCGCTCTTGACGATACGTTCCACCGCGCCTTTATCCCATCCCTTAAAATCTGCCTCCGGCGGGCAGTAGACCTCCCCTGTCTTACGGTATACAGCAGGAGGGTTTAGCCTGTGAAGGTTCAGGTCGTCAGACACTGCTGTATAGCTTTCTGTTTCAATGAACTTTTCATAAATGTATCTGACAAGATCCGCCGTGTTCTCATCCGGAACCAGTTTCCGCAGCCTGCCGTCCCATTCCGCCCTGTAGCCGTAAGGGGCAGGGCCTCCCACATAGGCGCCCTCTTTACGCCTCTGTGCCAGGGACGCTTTTGCTTTCAGTGAAAAGTCCTTGGCATACATATCGTTTACCAGGTTCTTGATCTCCGATACCATCTGCTTCGCACCGCTGCCATCCCCCCCGGTGTCATAGCCGTCCGCTACAGCAATGAAACGCACTCCCAGGAAAGGGAATATCTTTTCAATATAGTTCCCTGCCTCCAGGTAGTTCCTGCCAAAACGGGACAGATCCTTTACGATCACACAGTTGATGTCCCCCAAACGTACATCCTGCATCAGGCGCATAAACCCGTCCCGATTGAAGTTGGTACCTGTCTTTCCAAGGTCGGTATAACAGCCCGCCACTTCTATCCGCTCATTGCCGCTGCGGTTCCACTCTTCCACAAACTTTTCAGCAATTTCTATCTGTGCCTCGATAGACTCGTTTTTTCTTTCATCCAGGTCTGCGGAAAGCCTGGCATAGATGCCGGCCTTAAACCACCTTCCCTTTTGCTCCGCGCTGCCGGCCGGCAATGTCCGCGCATCCGTTCCCGTTGGATGTCTTTTCGATATTCTTCCCATGTTCATGCGCTCCTTTCCCTGCCGCTCTTTTGTGGGGAAAGCGAGGCAGCGTATTCCTGCATGATCTGGTACTCATCCTGGAAGTAGAATTCTATCTCCATTCTCTTACCCTCATACACAGCAATCCGTTTTACCAGGCTTGTTAATGTATGGCGGTCGATCTCTTCCAGTTGTAAGGAATCCCGGAATTTCGCCAGCCTCCCGGCGCTTGCCGCCCCGCTTAGGAGCATCTTCTTGATCAGCCTCTGCTGCTGTTCCTGCGCCTTTGAAACTTCTTCCGCTTTTCCCCGAAATTCCCTGTGCAGGCGCTCAAATTCCTCTTTTGTCACCACGTTCCGCACAAGATCCTCATAAAGTCCCGCACACAGGCCGTAATACTTATGCTGTTCCTCTTTCAGCCGGGCAAGCTCCCTCTCACATCCCGCAACAGCCTCCATATTCATTTCTTTTTCCCTGGCCTGTTCAAAAAGTTTCTCCTGGGCCAGAAAATCATTGGCATACCGGCGCACCGCAGTTCCCACGAGATCCTTCAGCACATTTTCCTCTATGCTGTGGCGGCTGCAGCCCTTTCCCCGGTTCTTTGTGGAGCAGATGTAGTATACCTTTCCGAAGTCCTTATATTTTACAGTCCGCCGTATCATCTGTTCCCCGCAGTCCCCGCAGAATAACAGTCCCATGAACGGGCTTACGCTTCTGCTCTCCGGGCTGATGCGGCCGTCTGTCTTAAGCAGGTTCTGCACTGTCTCAAAATCACTTTCCGATATGATCGGTTCATGGGTATTCTCCACACGCACCCATTCTTCTCTGGGTTTCTCAATGCTCTTTTTTACCTTATAATTTATCTTCTCCGTCTTGCCTTGGAGCATATGCCCCAGGTAGACCTCATCTGTCAGAATCCGCTTTACGGACGAGCTGCCCCACCGGGAACCGGCGCCGGCCGCAAACCCGCCACGATAATTGAGCCCCAGGGACCTCTTATATTCGCTGGGGGACTGAATGTGCAGCCGGTTAAGTTCTTCTGCGATGGCCGAAACCGCCATTCCCTCAATCTTCCACCAGAAAATTCTGCGGACGATTTCCGCCGCATATTCATCCACCGCCAGCCGGTTCCTGTCCTCCGGTGACTTGCGGTAGCCATATACCGCAAAAGGGGACAGGCACTGGCCGCTTTTACGCTTTACGGCAAGCTGGCTCTTTACCTTGGTGGAAATATCCCGGCAGTAGGAATCATTGATGAAGTTTTTCACCGGCAGCACGATCTGGCGCTCTCCTGTGTCTGCGGATAAACTGTCGTAATGGTCTGTGAGCGCAATAAACCTTACCCCAAGCGCCGGGAATAGCTTTTCCAGATACCTCCCGGTTTCAATGTAATCACGCCCGAAACGGGAAAGGTCTTTAACAACCACGCAGTTCACTCTGCCCGCCTCTATGTCTCCCATCATCCTTTTAAATTCCGGTCTGTTGAAATTACTGCCTGAAAAGCCGTCATCCACATAGCTGTCATAGAGCTCCATATCCTCCTGCCCGTTTAAAAAGGAACGGATCAGCTCCCTCTGACTGCCTATGCTGCTGCTCTCGGCCTTAGATGCGCCATGACCGCCCGGCTCCGCCTTAACGCTGTCATCCCTGGAAAGACGCAGATACATGGCTGTATAGAATTTAGTCTGTTCTTTCATGTTAATCTCCTGACTTTTTTGTCAAAGAAAGCAGCAGGCTTTCCTTTCCCCAAAAATCAGGAGTTCCACTGATTTGTCCTGATATCAGGTTAGCGTAGACTGGCTTACTTTTTTAATCCTAAATATGGATTTCTGATAACCGCTGCAGGTATTCCGCCATTTTATCATCTATACTGGCTCCATTCTCCTGGAACCTGACCTTTACAACATAATCGCCAATCCTATTGACATATACATTGTTTACCTGCCTCGCAAAAGCATCCAGCTTTCGGGGGACGGGCAGAGAAGTATCTATCTTAATGTCCCGCAGATCGGTCAAAGTTGAAATGTCCACCGTCCGTACATCAACGGCAGCCATTTCCTCAAGTCTTTCCTTTGTCAGTTCCAAAGGCTTCTCTCCTTTCCGGGCAGCATGAAACTGCTGCTATTTAAATCTATTCACCTGCCGGATTGTCCTATACCCTGAATAATGAGCTTTTCCGTCACTCCATTCCCCCATACTTTCCCCTGCTCTGGCAACCGCAGGCCCAGCCAAAACGTCTTTACAAGTTCTTTCCGCACGATCCGCATGGCGTATCCTGACTGGTGCTTTCTGCATCCTCTATGTCCTCCTTTTCTCCCACAAACCGCTTATCCGCCGCCAGGAGCCGTTCATAGAAATCTGCCCGGGGATAACGATGATCTGCCCCGTTTCCCTATCCACCTTTGTATACTCCTGCTTCAAGTCATGGGTAAAATGCAAAAGAGAATTAAAAGTGGCGGAACGCGGGTATTCCTCTGTCAGGGACAGATATCACAGGAAAAATTTTGCATACAAAAACATCTGCCAGATTAGCTCTTGATTTTGACGTAACGTCAAGTGGTATAATGTTTACAGAGATGTACCGGTCACGCGTGAAAACATCTTAAGTAAATTTAAAAGGAGAATCCATATGAAAAAACAACTCACCGTTCACCCGTTCCCACACGACGCAGAATCCGACGGATTCATCGCAGCTCTGTCAAGTGCGGTATGCGCTGCAAAAAAATACACCGATGACACCCCCTACTGGTGTACGTCTAAAGGAGGCTACTGTAAAAAATGCGGCGGCTGTGCCGGACAGTCACTTGGCAAAACACAGTCAAGCGTCTATCATTGCCTGCTCACCGCGTCAGGACTGGCGTTTGGCTTTGATTACCCCGAAGACGACTGCGTTGGCGCACACTCGATCCCAAATATCCCGATTGGCTGGCGCTGGGACGACGATTTTATAGCTAATATCATGGATTTTGCAGGACTTTCGTTTATCCGCTGTAAAAATAAAACGGTTGCGGAGATTCGAGATATCGTAAAAGATTCGATTGACTCAGGATACCCTGCAATGGCAGCAAATCACAGTGTCTATCCTGATGACATGGCATGGGTCTCATGCTGGAAGATCGTATGCGGCTACACGGATGACGGCATCACCGTTATGAATTACGGCGGCGGGATATGCGACGAGACAGACGGCGCCTATGAGGATATTATCGTTATCACAGGAGAAGCTGACCGCGCAGATAACGCTGTTTGCAGGCAAACATATTTTGACATACTCAAATGGATACACACGGTGCTGAGCGATTCCTCGCACGATACTTTGGAGAATGAGATTATGTCCGACCTGTCAAATGTCACACCCGAAAACGCCGTAATGCTGTCGTACAAACTTATGGGAATAAACGGCGTTCCGATCGAAGCAAGGTGGCACGCGGCGGAAGCCTTTACGTCAAGGGATAACCTTCTGTATTCACTTGTTGATTCGTCGTCGGATTCGGCGGAATCAAACAAACTGAAAGCTGTGGCTGAAAAATTGGCAGATCTGTTTTTCAAGCGTTATAGTGCAGAGGGAAACAACGAAACTCACGGGATCGGCTGGAAAATCTGGGCTTGCCTGAATGTTGGACCGCAGACAGGATATCTTCCCACAGAGGAGTCATTCCAATTAATTCAGCAGCCTGATGTGCAAAACAAACTGAAGCGGCTGTATAAAATCGTATTTGACAACGACCGCGCGGTAGCTAATGGAATTATGGAGATTTTGAACACTGTACGGAAAGAAAAATCTAATCGCTCGTGAGTATTACGCGTTTATTACAGTTCAAATATACTTAAAAATATTGGCGTTTATACGAAAAGCCGCAAATATTTGTTTTCTTGAATATTTGCGGCTCGTGTATATAGGAATAAGCCCGTTCAGTTATATGACGAATTCTCAATGAATTAAGTTTTTTAGTTTAACAAAAGGCGGCTGTATGAAAACGAATAAATGGAAGTACCGCTCAGTTTATAACGCTGTTTTTTGACTTTGACTAACGTTAAGTGGTATACTGTTTACAGAAAGGAGAGGCCCGTATGAGTTTGATCAAGATAACCGATCTAAGCACGCAGCTCGGACTATCGTCAAGAACACTGCGTTATTACGAGGAAGCCGGACTTATTACAAGCGTTCGTCCGCAGTTTGAAAAATACCGCTATTATGATGAGCAGAATGTACAGCGGCTACGGCAGATCATGGTACTTCGCAAAATGCAGATACCTATAAAAGACATCTTACGAATTTACAGCAGCCGTGAAATGCTGGACATCACCCAGGTTTTTGTGGACAGACTTAATGAAATAGACGGTGAGGTCACGGCGCTGTCTGAACTTAAACGCATTATTAATGATTTTTTGAATAAAATGATTGAAAAAGGTATTAAACAAATCTCCGCGCTGCCTCTTTTGTATGAGGAAATGGACAAGCAGCTCACCATGCGGAAAAGCACTGGCATGGAACATCTTTCTGAGATATCTGAAAAACTTGTACGTCCGCTTGATATTTCCATCGTAAAACTGCCGAAAATGCGCGTGTTGTCATCATATCTTAAAGCCGATCCGCAAAACTCTGATACCGACGCTTTTTCACGTTATATTCAGATGAGCAGGATAAGAACAGAGCATCACGGAAGCTTTGAGTATCGGGAAAACCAACAGGATGTTATGATTTCAAAAATTGCCGACGATTTTGTAAATGACAGCGGCTTTACAGATTTTATTTTTGAAGGAGGTCTGTTCGCCGCGGCAAATTTATATCTCGACGACGATATGAACCGATCGTTTCGTTCTCTGATCAAGAGCTTTGACGAAAATAAGTTTTATCAAATTAATTATGCAGCGGACGGCAGTCTGCGCCACGCCGCCATGACAGAAAATCTTATCTCTCCCGACGAACGCAGACAGCTTGTCGCTTTATATGTTCCGGTTAAAAAACGGATCCCCGACGTGTCGCTTTATCCAAAACCTGCCGAGGTCACTGATATTACGAAAGACGAGATCGACGGTCAAAATCCATTGCTGTGGGAAAAGGAAGTCGCGCTTGATAAAATTACGCCTATGAACGCCCCTCATTACCGAGTACTTGACAGCGGCGAAGCAGAATATACCGGCTGGATCTCCACGCGGACGCTTAACACAAACGTATCTGTAAAGCTTCCGTTCAGGGTGGATATAGACTTTCGCATACCTATGAACGACGAGCAGTTCGGCTATGGCGACAGCGAGGGCAGCATTATTTTTTATCACGGTTCCAACAGCTATGACAGCGGTGAAAATCTCAAAATTATGGATTTCGGTATTAATATGAATAACAGTTCGAGCTGTCGGGAGGAAGCAATCAGCTTTCACCAGCCGATCTTTCACGACCTTTATAATTTCCCTGACAGGGGCCGTATCAAGCCGAACGAATACAATCATGTCACATGGGTCATCGGACAAAAGCATTTGGCGGTCATAATAAACGGTGAAATACGGTATTGCGGAACCGATTTTCCGTATATGTCCCTTGATCTGAACCGTGAAGAAGCCCATCCTATTGTTATCGGCTCTAACGGTCAGGGAATGAAATATTTCAGGAAAATCAGTATTTCACAGCTTGCGTATTCTCAGCCATATAAAATAAAAAACGTTGAGCTTACCGTAAATGTTAAGCAAAGCAATAACCTTATTCCCATTATTCACCGTCTTATTATAGAAGAGTACGGTGAAATTTACCGTTTCAACGGGAGCGCCGCGTATGTAATGGAATGTCTGGGAGAAAAGGAGTTCGATTACCTGTTTTTTGCCGGACTTACCGGAGACCTGTTTGCTCAACATTACAAACAGCCTTTTGACGGCGACGGCGTTAACGCATATTATCAGGCTGGCGGCGACAGAAAATTTTTTGAGGGAGTTTTTGAAAAGTGCGGTTATTCAGCCGCGTATGTTTTCAGCCGTGAGCTTCTCAAAAATAAAGAGACGTATCTGAAAAAACTCATTGCCTATATTGACAAAGGCGTTCCCGTTATATTCACAGCATATTCGGAGCAGCCGTGCGGTGTGTTTGTGGGGTATGAGGAATACGGAAAAACGCTCATATATATTTCGGGGGATAACAGCGAGCCCCAGCGTATTTCCTGTGATCAAGCGATGGGATACGATACCGATAAAAGCGGCTGGATATTTGTCGGCGGGAAAAAAGAACAAAAGGATACTGCGGAAATTTACCGTGAAGCAATTTATGCGCTGCCAAAGCTACTGACAACTGACAACGATAAATATTGCTTCGGTGCGCCGGCTTTCCGTAAATGGGCGAATGACATTGAAAACGGGTATTTTGAACAAATAAAGCCGGAGGAATTTGATTCACGGACGATGTACATTAATTTCATTTTTACGCTTGCCGCAAACGGCTGCTGCTGTCCTGATTTTTTACAGCGCACAGGTGAATTGAATCCCGATATGACATATCTTCATGAGGTCAGTCTTTTGTACAAGCGCACCGCCGATATTTGGCACAACGATGGCGCAAATGATCTCGAAGCTCTCGGAGGCGGCTTCAATATAACCCTTGAAACGCTGCAAACACCGGAAAAACGGGAAAAAATTGCCGCGAGAATTCGTGAATGCGGGGATATGATCGACGAGGTTGTAAAGATACTGAATGAAAAAATGAGCGGGAAGACCACAAGCGGGACGTAAGTCAGCATCGTCTTTTTCGACGCAACAGTGTATTATAACGACATCGTCGACAAATTTTAAATTCAATTAAGCGCAATATTAATAAATTAATTATTTATTAGTCTGTTTTCCTGTAAATGCGACTTAAAGGAAAGGTTGCGTAGGTTTTCTACGCAACCTTTCGAATTCAATTAAATACTTCTGCACCGCCCTCTACCTTTGCGTACACTCAGATAAAGTTATCATATCCAGCATTTCATCTGCCACAACCGCATTCTCCAGACAAAGCCTGCCGCCGTCCTCCGCAATCCCCAGCGCTTTCCAGATTTCGTTATAAGATGATTCATCCGTTTCCTGTCCCATATAAAAATACTCTGTAATGCCTTTGCCAGTATAAGCGCCTTGTTCATCATAAACAGCATTATAACTGTAGCTTAAAAGGGGAGTATCCCCGTCAGTAAGCGTTTGGTTCCCAGAGGTCTGATAATATTGCCGGCCATATCCACCCTCGTCACCGCCTCCATTCCAGCTTGCGAACGCAGCGATTATTCCACTGCTTTCAAAATAGGTAAGTTCCGCTGTGGTCATGGAATCCACCAGGCAAAATACTGTGCCGTCTTTTATCGTATAAATAGAATATCTGTCATTTCCCCTGTCCCCCGCCACCAGCTCTGGAATCTCATCCCCGTCCAAGTCGATAAGAGAAAAAACGATACCCGTTTCGGCCTTTTCAACCGTCTCACGATATGCTGCAAGAGAGACTTCCGATTCGGACACTTCCTCTTTCTCTGAAGGCACCAGTTCACCGCCGGCATCGGAATCCTGTTCACCCAACATCTCCTGATTCACGGTCGGTTCTTTCCTGTTACCTTCTCCGCCGTTCTCCGATGATGTCCCCTGATTCACGCCTGATACTGTTTCTTCTGATATTGTCTCAGAATCTGCGCTGAAGGACTGTCTCTCTGACAGTCCCAAATCTGGTTTTTGCTCCGTCATTCCACCGTTTTGAGCCGTTGCACATGCGGACAGCAAAATTAGCGCAAAACATATAGTACCAATTCTTATACGATTCTTTCTCACTTCATTACTTCCTTTCGGCTTTTCCCTGCAATGCCTTTCAGGGCAAATACTCACATATACTTTATGTAAACATGACATTTACTATTTCATCATAACAGCATAAATCCTGCTGGCATTCTGCGCCCTGAGCTTTGCCTGGTTAGCCGTATCGCCGGGAATTTCGTATTGGCGGCAGACAATGTCGCCTGCACTGCCCGCAGTCTTATCGCCAGCTTTCCAATTCTTATAAACTCTGGCATATTCCCCTTCTAATTCGTCCGCCATAAAATTCACTTCGGCCTTTATGCACTCTTCTTTGGTCGGTTGATCACTCGTGGCATATTGCTGGTATGCCTGTAAGAGTTTCCCTGTCCTGCTGCCTGTCCACTGGATCATCCCCAATCCAAATTTACCTGCATAACCGCTTGCCTCCGCACTGTTCTGCAGCTGGATTGCCGCACTTATTCCAACCTCTGTGAGAGACTTGCCGGAAAATTTATTGCGATAGTCAAAATGCTCATCCATGTATTTTAAATAGGAAGGTTTCTTATCCGGGTTGGAATAAGCAGAACTTTCAAACTTTCCCGGAGTACCCTCGTTTTGAATATTGCCCAGGATGCCCGCCACAAATTCCACCTCATACCCATCATTCAGCAGTCTCTCTGCCGCCATATACATGGCAGTCTTTTTATCCGCCGAGAGTCCCAGCGATGTATCATTCTTTATATTGTCCAGCATCTTTTGTATATCCGCCGGATTACCGGAGGGCGGCGTCTGTCCTGTACCAAGGGATTCTATAGCCTTATTAATTGCGTCCAGGGTGTCCTTCCCCGCCGTTCCATCCTGCGAAAGCCCGTAATCCCTTTGAAATGCTACGACTGCGCTTTTTGTATTACTGCCAAAAATCCCATCTGTACCTTTCGTGTCATATCCCAGCTTTGTCAGATTCCGCTGAAGTTCCGAAACCTTTGTTCCCCTGCTCCCTACTGTAAGAATTCCCTTGTAATGGTAATCCAGCGCCTTTGCTATAGCGCTTTGCGTTGCCGGGCCGGCCTTGCCATCTGCGGTAAGACTGTACGCTTTCTGAAAAGCTATTACTGCCGCCTCTGTATCATCGCCAAAAATTCCATCCGTACCTTTCGTATCATAACCCAGCGTCGTCAGATTCTGTTGAAGTTTTGTAACCTCGTCCCCTCTGCTCCCCTTTTGTAGAACTGATGAAGTGCTTAGGGAAAGGATCACACCTGTATCACCTGCATTTGATACAGACATTTTGGCGGACGCATGTCTCTCCGCCTGTTGGTTGCGATCCCGTACTGTCTGATTCATTGTTCCATAGATTCCGCTGTTTAGATTTGAATAATTTGTGTTAATCAATTTGTATATTCTCCATTCTCCCTTTTTCCATGCATATCGCCTTGCCTGTACTTATCCTATTTATTTTCATTCACATATAGCTGAATACGGTTTTGTATTACACTTACTACATCATCTATCCCTTTTTGCCCGCTATAATAAGCTCCCGCTTCTTCATTGATAATTCCAATGATTTCATCATCATCCACAGAAAAGAAGGGCGTTGCGTCTGGAACCAGTTTAAGCGCCACATTGACATCCTCCCATGTGAATTTTTCTTCAGCTATGACAACTTCCATTCTCTCATCCAATGTCTTCTTCAATGTAGGATAAGTAAGCCAGATTTCTGCATAGAGTTCACTTTTCTCCCGTGTCAAAGAATCCTCAATAAAGTCCCATGCACTCTCCTTATGCTCCGACACGGCCGCAATCGCATACGCATCGCTGCTGATTAGAAGATGTCCTCCCCTGCCGTCCGCAGTTGGGAAACCAACACAGGCAGCATCCCCTTTAAACATTTTCAAATAGTCCCATAACATGTACGGAGATGTCTCCTCTACAGCAAACAGTACTTCCCCTTTTTCTATTTTAGCAGACAGGGATTCCTCTTCCCTCCCGCTTGCCGCAACATCCGGATATTGGTTCACATATTCAAGTACCGCCTTAAATTCTTCCGATTCAAAATGACAGACGCCCGCGTCCCAATCTATGAAGGTATCCTCATTGAACATCATGATATACTGCATCATAGCCTCTTTGGTCACACCGTCAAAGGCTTTCGCACCCGGATAACGGTCTGCGATCGAATACAGTTCCCCCAATGTCAGCCCCTCTTTATTGACCAACCGTGCGCCGTTTCCCACTACGGTCTGAATTATGAATTCCGCCGGAATCCCCACCAATATATCATCGCAGGTATATACATCCAATATCCCGTCCACAAAATCCGAGCGTTCAAACACCTCTGACCGCTCCACATAGGGAGTCAGATCCTCAAAGAGCCCCTTTGCAGCCAGTCTCTGCACATTAACGCCGGACAGGTCGATCAGATCCATGGGTTCCTTTGTCAGTATAGCATTGTACAGATCCGTCAGGGATTCATAATTATTTACCGTGAGATGATACCGGCTGTTCCCTCTGTTGAACTTTACTGCCATTGTGGCCAGGTCGCTTCCCCCGTCCACAGTGGCAAGCACCAGTTCTTCCCTTTGGGGCATCTGTTCTGCCTTTGTCCTTTCCAGCGTCACGATGACTCTGTCATCGTTCATCCAATCTTCCACTGTGGCGCACAGCCTGCCGTCCTCCAGCAGATATAGATTTGTGACACAGTATCCATTAATATCACTGTCCATCCAGAGGAATAATTCTTCCCCCACTGAACCGGAATTGTTTTTCTGTGTATCAAAACGATACCCATAGACAGCTCTGTCATCATACAGCAGTAAATCATATCCGCCGTCCAATTCATCACTCCCTCCGGCGGAGTCACCGTTCCTCCGTGTTCCCGTACAGAGACCGTTGATATTCGGAAGATTTCCGGCAGTTTCCAGCAGCCGGGCATTCTCAAAATCTATTTCCATCAAGGTGCAGCGCGCGCTGGCCGCCCCTTCCGTATTTCCCAAGTCCATGTTCATACTATCCTGACAGATGCAGAAATAAACCCTGCCGTCAGCGCCTTCGCAGGTTCCCTTTATCTGGACAGCTGCCTGATTCTCCGGGGAATTATAGATGACAGAGCCATGATAATCCCCGTCACTGGTATACAGCTGTATCTCCCCGTTATCAAGAAAAATGTAAAGCCTCCCCTGACTGTCCACGGTCAGTTCGTGAATGGAGACATTCCCCCCGGCCTTCTCTGTAATATCCTTGGAAAACAGGCAGCTCCCTTCCAAATCAAACCTGCACAAAAAGCGTTTCATGGAACCGGACGCCGGATAGACATTTGCGGTCATATACAGACCCTGATCCTGCGTAAAAGACCGATAGCCTACATCCCAGTCACTTCCTCCCTCCGACCAGTTAATGGGGACACGCTTAAGCTCTCCATTGGTCAGGGAATACTGGCAGATACTTTTTGCACCGGACTCTTCTCCAAGTGACACATAGCAGAAGGTATCGCCCACTGGCTGCATTCTATTATAATCTGCACGCTCATCCCCCACCGTAATCACTTCCGGTACATAAACCCATTTCCGATCCTGTACGATATTAGAAACAGGTCTTTCTCCTGATATGACATCATTATCAGATATGCCTTCCTTGCTGCATGATGTCAGAAATAGAGATACATACAACATCAGGCAACATAGGACAAGTCCTAATCGATTATGCTTGTCATGAATCTGAAATTTTTTACTTATTAATTTGTTCATTGAAAATACCTCTTTCCTCTTCACTTATTTATTTTTATGAAGATATGTATCATGTAGCGTAAACGCCTTTGATCTTCAAACCTATAACAATTTAATACAACAATTCCACTTGAACCACAAACGGCCCAAGTGGAATTGCTTATATAAGCACTCATCCACATAAATTTAATCAACAACGTATGGCTGATACTGTCTTAGTTTCGTCTCTTAAGGTAGGTCAATGCAACCCAGCCCGTATAACCGGTAGAGCTGCTCGTGACTTTCATCCAAGTGTAACCGTCTCTTTTCTGGTATTCTCCGCTTGTTACAACCCAATCTCCTTTTCCCTTGTAAAGAAGGCTAACTCTCTCTGAGTCTGTACCGGGGGCTCTTCTCAAAGCAACCCCTTCGCCTGTTACATCGCATTTCTTATTTTCCCAACCACTCAGTACAGAATACCGAGCGGCTGAACTTTCAACCGAAACAGATGCCTCCCGATCCTGCGCAGGCAGCTCTGCTGCGAAGGAAGTCACTGAGCAGGCCAACATCATGCCCAATGATAAAACAGTTGCTACAAATCTCTTAGTCTTTCTCATAACGATCCCTTCTTTCTTAATTTATTATACTCATGTGGATGAAAAGTACTTCCTGAATTGGTTACTTATGTAATTTCACTCAGCCTTTTCCGCATCGCCTCATCCCTCCTTCTGAAAATGACTTTATCACAAAAAAGCCAGTTGTGCCGTTTGCTGGCATAATTAGGCAATAAATTAGGAAAAATTGGACACAAAAAATCATGACCCTATTTATAGTCATGACTTTTTGTGTCTATACTGCATTTTCAATCCTTGACATATATAATCAGTCTAGCACTGAAAATCTCTCCACTCGTCTGTATATCCATATTTCAATTGTAGGATTCTACAATTTTTTAACATTTTGCAATCCAATACCATCAAGTTGGTTCGCATATATCTGCACTTAATTTTTGGCATCTCCGTTTCAAATTTTTGTGAAATAGAACGTAGCAGCTGATTATACAGATAGAGAATAAAAAATTTTTGCAAACCGATAAATCAAAAAATACGCAAAAATATGTAGCGGCAGGAATCATAAAATCAAACATGCTATTCATTCTTCAGTAATCTTTCTCTAACCTGTTTACGATTTATTTTGCTGATTGTTAAAATCGTTCCATTGACTAATTCCACCATTTCATAAGTATACCGTAAAACGTATTCTTTATTAATGACATAAGATTGATGAATCATGATGAAATCATTTGTCAACCCCTTTACAATATCTTTTAATTTTCCATAAGTTTCGTAGGTATCATGTGATGTTGCTATTTTTATCTTTTTTCCCTTGCTTTCAAAATACATGATATCTCCCATGGCAATATAGTAATAATCTTTTCCCGATCGGAATTCAAACCTTTCTTTTCTCTTTGCTATAATGTTAATCGCCATATCCATTGCATGATTAATATGCTCCTGCAGGATTGGTTTCAGCAAAAAATCCATGGGCTGCGTTTTAAACAGTTGCAGAACATAAGATGTCTTTCCTGAAATATAGATTATCTGTAACATCATATTATCCAACACATTTCTAATATAACTTCCAACCTCTATTCCAGTCATTTTGAATAGTTCTATATCAAGAAATAGAATATCCAAATGATTACCTTGCGCCAGATAATCCCTTAAACCCTCTCCTGTGTACCAAATCTGCACCTCAACCTTAACCGTCTTTTCTTTTGCGTACCGCAATAACATATTTTCAATAGACGTACAAATATTTTCGCCGTCATCACATATTCCTATATTATACATCCCGCACCCCGTAATATTTGTTTTGCAAAATGATACATCTTTCATGTTTATATTTCAACCCCTTCTCCCGAGTCTATTTTGGAACTGATCTTTCTAAAATTACCAATTAACTACTTAAAGTATGAATCATTCCCATATTTTTGTAAACATAAATATTTGAAATATATTGTGGGTATTTAAAATAGTATAAACTTATTTTATTGGAGGTGTGAAATGGACGAAAAATTTATCCAGGAAAGAATCAATGACTTACGCATGAAAAAGAATATCTCCGAATATCAGCTTAGTCTGGAATTAGGGCACAGCCAGGGATATATTCAGGCGATAACCTCCGGTCGTAATCTTCCCTCTATGAGCGCATTCCTCGACATCTGTTCTTATTTTGATATTACACCCTCTGAATTTTTTAATCCCTCTATCAATAATCCAAGCCTTGTCAGGAACATAATGGAAGATGTGGAAAAATTGTCAGACAGTGATTTACTGCTTCTCTCCACCGTGCTCAAACGCTTTTTAGAACTACATTCCAAACCATAGGACAACTATAGTTTGCTCCTTTAAATACTTCTTTTTCCACTTTTAATCCTTCTGTATTTGAATAGACTTGAAAAATAAAGGCAAATTTGATTGAATTAGATTTCTGACTTCCTTATGGTATTTTAGTGTCAAGTTATCCTATTTCCCTTTTTCAGCATCAAAACCAGGATGTTTTCACTCCGATCTGCTGCTTTCACAGCAATTTTTTTCCTGGACGAAAATAGCACCCCCCCTTGACCTTACTGGTTTCTAGCCAACTTAACACTATAATACCATTAACACCTATTCTATCATTCGGATATTCTGTCTCCCCTCGCAGCGGCCTGGCTCCCTTTCTCAGATACGCCTTCACCTTCTCCCCATACAGAAATGGGTCATTCCCTCTCACAATGCCCCACTCCACCAACAAAGCGGCCGCCCCGGACACAATGGGCGTGGCAAAGGAAGTCCCGGTAAAGGGGCTGTATCCCCCATATAGATCAGGAGCCAGGATGCCCACCCCCGGTGCTGCCAGGTCGGGCTTCACCAGGCCTGCGGAGATCACGCCGATGGTGCGGCCCGCATCCACATAACCCCGACCTGAAAAATCCGCATAACTGTCATAAGTACTGTCATAGGCCCCCACGGTAATGACCTTCGCAGCCGTGGAGGGAATGGTCAATGTCACCTGGGGGGTGGGCTGATAAAAACCGGTACGGCTGCTTCTGGCGGCATAACTGGGCAAATACAGGTAATATTGGCCCGTAACCGTCTGTACCGGTTCTATGCGGATTGTCCATACACCGCTGTTAATATACTGCCTGCCTCCAGTCACAGCATCTGCTGTTCCCATCCCCGATCCACGGGCCGCATTGCCCCCAGCCGCAGGCACGATCAGTTCCAGGTAAATCTCCTGGGCTACCGCATAGGGGAGAGGTTTACCCAGATATACCAGAATCTGGGTCTGCTCCAGCTGCAAAGTATACTTTCCGCCTTCCACCGGCTCCGGCAGCGGCGCCTCCTGACCACCGGGGGAACGCAGATAAATACGGTACACATCGCTGTAATTTTTCCATAATTGGATACTCAGGGAATGTTCGTACTCTGCCACCGCCAACTGAATTTCCGCCAGGCGGGCGATGCCGCCAAAGCCCGTTTCCCCGAACAAATTCCCTGCCACATGTCCTGCAGAGTTGCCCTCATTACCGCTTCCCACACAGATCACGCTGCGACCGATCTCCGCCGCATTGTCCAGGAATCGCTCCAGCAGAGAACCTCCGTCATGGGAACCGTAGGTGTTTCCAAAGCTGAGATTGATCACCAGCGGCATCCCCAGTTCCATGGACTTTTGCAGAGCGTAGGTGACTCCCCTCATGATCTCCGTAGTGCGGGGAAAACCATCCTCTCCGGGCAGCCCCAGTTTCACCACCAGCAGGGAAGCAGCAGGCGCCACTCCCCGATATTGACTGCCCGGTATACCAGGATTTCCCATCATACCGATTCCGGATGTTCCAGGCCTGCTGCCTCCGCCGCCATACGCCGGCAGACAACCCGCCGCAATGCCCGCCACCGCCGTGCCGTGGCCACTGGTATCCACGCTGGGTAGCAGCATATATCGTTCCTGCGCGCCAGATGCCGCCAGGGCCTGATTGATCTGCTCCGCCGAAAATTCCACCCCCTGGACAAAACCGTTGGGAGGCAGACGCTCCCCGTTCCCCGCCTCCGGCCGCAGAGTCTGATCCCACAAATAGAGAATGCGGGTGCGGCCTGCGCTGTCTTGGAATTCCGGCCGAGTATAATCAATCCCCTCTCCTGTCAAGTAGTTGTACCCAGTTATTTAACCATTTTTACTGGCTTTTTTCTGCTTTTTCCCTAAAAAGCAATACCTGCTGTCAACTAATTGCCATAAATTCATATCGAGTACGTTAAATTACTGCAAAGCATCCCACATTTCTAACCATGCGGACTCAATGTTTTATTTCACTTTCCAACATATCACTATGTTCTGCTCGTCATATACCTCTATTTTTTCGATGTATTGGTCTATCATCTCTTTTGTGAGAACAGTAAACCGGCTCCCGGCGCTCCCCATGTCCTCGTCACATACCAATGCGGCATAATCCCTTTCCATCTGCTCCATACTGTGGTCCAGATTTTTCAGTTTTATCTCCACTGATTTTACTGTTTCACTTTCAACCTGAAATTCATCCGTCCTGCCTAAACGGTAATTCTGATATTCCTCCAGTCTTATGTTCCGCAGTTTTGCCGCTCTGGATAACAGCTCCTGCCTTTTATGCCTTAATTCTTTTATCCCAGCCTCCAGCCGCTCTGCGAACTCCCTGCGTCGCTTTTCAAGTTCTCCGTCCGCTGAGAGTTTTTCCTGCAGCATAAGCAGCACATACTGCTCCATAAACATCCCATTCACCCTGCGGACGCAGTTTTCCAGTGTATTTGTATAGCGGTTATGGCAGTAAAAATATGGGTTAAGCCCTGTGCGGTAACACAGGTTCTTTTTACAGCAGCCGCAGATCAGCTTTCCAGTCAGAGAATGTTCCCTCTTCTGCGCAGGATTCCTTTTCTTCCCACGTCCCTCCTGCACCTTATCAAAGGTTTCCCTGTCTATGACAGGCTCATGGCGCCCATATGCAATCAGCCACTCCTCACGGGAATTTAAGCAGTTCTTTCCGCCCACAAATTCCTTTGTGGTCTTTTTCTGCACAATATTACCGATGTAGACTTGGTTTCGCAGTATCCGGCATATCCCGGAACTGCTCCACAGGAACCTCCCGCCCTTGGGAACGCGGCTGGTCTTTCCCTTTTCGATCTTGAACTCAATCGGTGTCTTTACCCCCGTTTCATTGAATAGCCGCGCAATCTGAGAAGATGTATACCCCTCCGCCGTCAGAGAAAAAATTCTCCTTACAATTTCCGCCTCGTCTTTTTCGATTAACAGCCTATGGCCATTCTTTGGGTCTTTCTCATACCCAAAAGGACTGTTTCCACTGACATACTGTCCCTGCTCTTTTCTCACGGCAAGGGAGGACCGCACTTTCTGGGATAAATCCTTACTGTATAGATCATACAGCAGATTCTTAAAATTAACATCAAAATCTGCCACTCCGCCCTGGCGCTCCCAGCTGTCATAGCCGTCATTTACAGAGATAAAACGCACCCCCATAAACGGAAATATCTGTTCCAGATAGGAACCAAGTTCAATATAGTCCCTGGCAAATCTTGAAAAGTCTTTTACGATAATGCAGTCTATCTTTGATTCTTTTACCATCTCAAGCAGGGCCTGCATCCCCGGACGGTGGAAGTTTGTCCCGGTATAGCCGTCATCAATAAATTCCAACAGGTCATAATTGGAAAAGTTTTCCGCTGCATATCTCTGCAAAAGAATGCGCTGCGTTGCAATGCTGCTGCTTTCTGAGCCGCATTCCCCTTCTTCCCTTGACAGCCGCATATAAGTTGCAATCTGATATGTCTCCACCTTAAACCCTAACCTCCATGCTGCGCTTCAGGCATATTTCTTCTCTTAAAAGCAAAAATAATCTTTATACGCTGATCCTGATATATTTCGATCCTGTGAATGAGTGTCCCCACCGCTTCTGCTGTCAATTCCGTTCCTGCACTTCCTTGGGCCAATTCCCTGAGGCACTGATTTTTCCGGGCTGTATATGCGTCTATTTCCTTTAACTTCTCAACAATATCCGCCTGCTGAATTTGAAAAGCTGCCATTCTTCGGCTATTGTCGTCCCTTACCTTCCGAAACGAACTTTCACTCATCTCCCCCATGCGGTATTGGATATACTGTTCGCTTCCCCTCTTTGTAAGTTCCGCTATCTTTCTGTCAAGTCCGATTAATTGGGCGTTCCATTCCTTCTTTTCTGTCTCCGCCTCCCTGGCGCTGATCTGTACAAAATCTTTCAGATGCATTGCCGACAGAGCAAATTCCTGGCGGATTGCCTTTCGGACCAGCTCTGTCAGCGTCGACAGCGTAATGCTTTTTGTAACGCATCTGTGCTCGTCAATCCTGTCAGCTTTGGGACAGTTGTAGCTGTATATCCTTATTCTTTCCTTTGAATGAAATGCCTTTACCTGGGTTACCCGCCTCATTTTTGTCCCACAGTCGCCGCAATAAAGTATTCCGTCAAAGATATCCGCCTCCACGGGAACGGATTTGGAAAAGCTGCTTTTATTGCAGTAGACAGAAGATTTTTCAAACCGGGACGCCGCCTGAAAGAAAATATCCTTGCTGACGATAGCCTCGTGAGTATGTTCTTTTACAGACCATTTCTCAGAATCCATATCACGAAAGTCACATATCCTGTAATCCTTCCCGCAGGTCCTCCCCTGTACAAGATATCCCATATAAACCGGGTTTGTCAGAATCATTTTGACAGTAGCCTTGGACCATTGGAGCAGTTCACTGCCCTCCTGACAGTAAACGCGACCTGTCTTATGGTATAGCGCAGGCCTCACGATCCCTTTCCCATAGAGCCACTCCACAATTTCTTTCATATTTTTGCCGGACAGGAACAGGTCATAAATTTTTTTAACAATATCAGAAGTGGTTTCTTCTATATAAAGACACTTTTTATCTCCAATCCATGCCGCCCTGTACCCATAGGGCGGTACTCCGCCGGTATAACTGCCCTGCGACCATTTTTCTTTCCTGCTGGCCTTTACTTTGACCGCTATATCTCTGGCATACATTTCATTTACCAGATTTTTCAGATTTACGCCCAATGCTTCACTTTGTCCTGAAACATTCATGCTGTCAAAACTATCCGTGACTGCGATAAAGCGCACTCCCAAAAAAGGAAAAATCCTCTCTATGTAATTACCGGTCTCAATATGGTTTCTTCCAAATCGGGATAAGTCTTTCACAATGATGCAGTCTATCCTCCGCATCCTTACATCCCGCATCATCCGTTCAAAACCTTCCCGGTGGAAATTCGTCCCTGTCTTTCCGATATCTGTATAGCAGTCAAAGATAACCATATCTTTCTGCTGCCTGACAAACGCTTTCGCTATCTCGATCTGTGTCTCAATGGATTCGTTCTTCCGGGCCTGTGAATATGCCCTCTGCCCGCCGGCCTTTTCCCCGTCCACGGACAGCCTCGCATATATGCCCACAGAATAAATTCTTTTTGCCGCTATATTTTTCTTTTTAGAGATTCTGGGCATTTAAACGAGCCTGCTGCGCAGGCTTTCCTCCCCTCTGAGACTCTGCTTTGCCTCTGCATATTCTAAAAGCATGACTACCTTTGAGAACAATTCCCTATGCCGCAATTCCAGATACACACGTTTATCCTCGTATACTAGAATCCGTTTCACAAAAGTCAGCAGCGTCATGCGGTTAAGTTCTGATATCTGCATGGCCGCTTTCAGGCGTTCCAGATTGATTCCGGCAGTTA
>JAAWKU010000017.1 GCA_022797535.1 Lachnospiraceae bacterium
AGATTGAGCCGGACGGAACCGTAAGGCAGAAACGGACCATGTATGATCGCCAGAAAGAAGATATCAAAGATGCGGAAAAATTCCTGCGGGAGTGGCAGAAGGTAATTTCTAAAAGGATTACCACAAAAGAAAGGGGGCTTGCAGAGAAAAGCCGTATTTTACGGAATGAGGAATTCGCACAGATGCGCGAAAACCAGGTCATCATCCATACCGGCGATTTAAGAGGACGGCTTTTGGTGGATGTACTGATGGAGGATCTGATGGAAAACAAAGAGGAACCGGCGGAAGCTGCACTGGCAGAGACCGCTTAATATGTATCGGGCAGGGTGCTTTTGGGGCGCCCTGCCTTTGTCAATGACAAGGAGGAACCTATGGTAAAAAATCTGAGCCAGTTAAAAAAGACTTTAAAGAAGGGAACCTGTTTTGAGATTACCGCCCACTGCCGCCCGGAATACGTGGGGCAGAAACGCAAGGTCACGGTGGCAAATACCCAGGGCTTTTACAGCATTGTGCCGGAGGAGCCGTACTGTAAGGTCACTCTTGCCAACAACGGCAGGGGTTCTGTCCTCTGGTGGAGCAACGCTCCGTTCTGGAGATTTGAGGACGGCATCTGCAGCGTATACTGCAGCGATAAACAGCACACAAAGGAATTTCTGATTATGTCATTCCGCATTATGGAACAGGAGGTGGCTTGAATGGCACAGAACGCTTGGGAAAGAGTGCAGGCGCTGACCGCACAGCTGAACCGGTACAGGGATGAATATTATAACAGCAACGCTCCGTCTGTTTCGGATGCCGTCTATGACAGGATGTATGACGAGCTGGTACTGTTGGAAAAGGAAACGGGAATCTGGATGTCAGATTCCCCCACCCGGACAGTGGGATACCAGGCCGTCAGCGAACTGGAAAAGACGAAGCACCCCATCCCCCAGCTTTCACTGGAAAAGACCAAAAGCGTGCAGGAACTGGTTTCCTTTGCGGGGGAGCATCAGATCCTTCTGATGCTGAAGCTGGACGGGCTGACGGTCAAGCTGACTTATGAGGAAGGGAAACTGGCTGAAGCCGCTACCCGCGGTGACGGGGATACCGGTGAAGTGGTCACGCATAATGTCTGCGGCATTTCCGGGATACCACAACGCATTCCGTATTTGGAGCGTCTGGTGGTAAGCGGGGAAGCCTTTATCCGCCCCGGTGACTTTAAACGCCTGCAGGAAACCCTGACGGACAGCAATGGGGAAAAGTATAAGAATGGAAGGAATCTGGCTGCCGGCTCCGTGCGCCTTTTAGATGGCACGGTCTGCCGGGAGAGGAAAGTGATGTACATGCCTTTTTCTGTGGTGGAAGGATTCCCGGAACTGGGGTTAAAGTCCCAGAAACTGCGGAAACTTCTGGAACTGGGGTTCCAGGTCTGCAAATTTGTCATAAGCAGGCGGAGTCTTACCTGTCAGGAGATGGAGGATGGCATCGGGAAGCTGGAGCGGTTTGCCAGTGACAATGACATTCCTATTGACGGGATTGTGGCATCCTATAATGACATCGCCTTTTCGCAGTTCTGCGGGAGGACGGGGCACCACTACAAGGACGGCCTGGCCTTTAAGTTTGAGGATGAACTCCATGAGACAAAGCTGCTCTCCATCGAATGGAATCCCTCCCGTTCCGGGGAGATTTCGCCGGTGGCAGTTTTCCGGCCGGTGGAGATAGACGGATGCGAAGTATCCAGGGCAAGCCTGCATAACCTTTCCTTTATCGAAGGAATGGAACTGATGCCCGGCTGCCGGATACTGGTCAGCAAACGGAACATGATTATCCCTCATGTGGAGGAGAACCTGGACCGGGGGCGCTTTGTCATGGAGCAGGCTGTGCCAAAGCGGTGTCCCTGCTGCGGGGAGCCTGCCCGCATCCATGAGAGCCGTTCCATAGAGAACGGGAAAGAAAAGGTCACCAAGACGCTGTTCTGCGACAATCAGAGGTGTGAAACCAGGCGCCTGCGCCAGTTTGTGCATTTTGCAGGGCAGAAAGCCATGAATATCGAAGGATTGTCCGAGGCCACCTTGGAGAAATTCATTGGAAAGGGATGGATTCACTCTTATATGGATATTTATGAGCTTGACCGTCATAAAGACGAAATCGTGAAGATGGAGGGCTTTGGGGAGAAATCCTGGCAGCGCCTCTGGGACGCCATCCAGGGCAGCAGGGATACCACGTTTGAGCGGTATCTGATCGCTATGGATATCCCTATGGTGGGCAATACGGCCAGCCGGGCCATTGCCGCACAGTTCCATGAGGACCTGGCGGAATTTGAGGATGCCGTGCTTCATCAGTATGACTTTACGCAGCTCCCCGATTTTGGGGATACCCTGCACAACAATATCCATGAATGGTTTTTCGATGAAGAAAATCTGTATGTATGGGAGGTATTGCAGAAAATGCTACATATTGAAAAAAGGACAGCGGAAGAAACTACGGGCATGGCACAGGAGAATCCCTTTGTGGGGAAGACGGTTGTAGTGACCGGGAAGGTGGAACCTTATACCCGCAGCGGCATCCATGATAAGATTGAATCCCTGGGCGCCCATGCCGCAGGCTCGGTGAGCCGTAAGACAGATTACCTGGTCTGCGGGGAGAAAGCCGGGAACAAGCTGGAGAAAGCCAGAGAGCTGGGAATTACGATTCTGACGCCGGCCCAGTTTTTCCGTATGGCCGGCGAATAAGAACAGGCAGAAATCAGCATATACAAATGCATATTTTTTGCATGGGGAGAGGGATATGCTCTCTCCCCTGCTGTTAGGAGGACATGAGATGAATAACAGAACAATGATAAAGCTGTCCGCTTCTGAGGACTGCATCACCCTGCGGACGTTTTCTAAAGAGTATCATTCTCCCCAGGGGTTTGTATTTCTGGAGAAAGATTTACTGGAACTGGAAGAAAAAGGGTATATGACGGTATCCGATATCCGCTCCTTTGCAAAGCTGTCACTTAAAAAGACTATGGAGCAGGGGGATATTCTGGAGATTTTCTTTACCTGGCTGAGTGACGCCGGGGGAGGAAAAGTGTCCGGAAGGACGGAGACGGTTCGACTTTCTTATGAGAAGTTTAAGGCATTTATAAAGGAAAGTCGGGATAGTGGCACACAAATCCGGGTACTGTCTTTGGAGGAACACAGTGGGCCAAAAATCGAATTCCAGAGCAGGCAGAACCTGAAAGCAGTGGCAGAGAGAAAGATACTGCGGAAAAAGCTGGGAAAGTTTTTGGGAAGTCATTTCCTGAGATGGCAGGGCGGCAGGCAGATCACCGTGTATGATGACTCCACGCCGTACAGCTTTTTCTTTCAGGAGCAGACGCCCTATGGGAGCGGCATGTGCGGGGGAGTTATCCTTCACGGCCGGGAGAACCTGGAAAAGGCGTATTACGGGATACATACCTGACCGAAAAAGGCAGGACAGGTCATTTTATATAGAATGCAGGGTGAGACAGTTTCAGTTGCTGCCGCCCTGCTTTTTTCTTTTTTTGTTGAAAAATGCGTAATCTATGCGTAAAGGATAAGTATAAAATAAAAAAGGAGATGGAAAACTATGTTAATTGCAATCGACCACGGAAATAAACAGATGAAGACGCCCCACTGTCCGCCTTTCGTATCCGGGCTGACAGAGAGCATCACCAGGCCCTTTGGCAGCGAGATTCTGGAATACCGGGATAAGTTTTATACGCTGTCCAATCAGAGGATTCCTTATAAAAGGGATAAGACAGAGGATGATCGCTTTTTTATCCTGACACTGTTCGGGATTGCGGAAGAACTTCATAAAAAAGAGCGGTACGGGGAAGAAGTGGTGCATGTGTCTCTGGCAGTGGGACTTCCGCCTGCTCACTATGGGGCGCAGAACCAGTCCTTTATCCGGTACTTTTCTAACAGGGGCATTGTAAACTTTCAGTATCGTGATAACCCCTACACGATCTATATTGAGGATGTGCGGTGTTACCCACAGGCTTTTGCGGCGGCTGTGACCATGATGGACAGGCTGTTAGACAAGCCAAGGGTGTTGATTATAGATATTGGCGGCTTTACGGCGGACTATCTGATGATGCGTTCCGGCCGGGCCGACCTGTCCGTATGCGATTCTCTGGAAAACGGGGTAATCCTGCTGTATAACCGGATTCGGACAAAAGTAAATTCGGAATTTGATATCCTGCTGGAGGAAACGGATATTGACGGCATCTTAAAAGATGGTGGTGGCACGTATGCCCCGGAAGTGGTTACCCTTGTGGAAAAGCTGGCGCAGGATTTTGTCAATGACCTGGCAAACAGCCTGCGGGAACGCATGCTGGATCTGATGTCCGGCATGGTGGTATTTGTGGGCGGCGGCGCCATCCTGCTGCGCCGGCAGATAGAAGCCTCCGGAAAGGTGAGAAATGCCCTGTTTGTGGAGGAGATCAATGCCAACGCAAAGGGATATGAATTCCTCTATAAGATGGAAACGGCAGGCAGGTGAGCCTATGGGGGAAAAGAAAAACAGGGAGCGGTTCAGCATCAAATTCAATGAAAATGATCCGGCCCATGATGCGGTCATACGCCTGCTGGAGAAACAGGGGCCGCACAGTAAGGCACAGTTTCTTGTCAATGCGGTCCTCCATTATATCCACTGTCCGGAAACGCCGGATATTACGATTCCCCCGGCAGTGGACAGGGCAGTTATAGAAGAGGTTGTTGCGGAGATTCTGGAGAGGAAGGGAAAGGAAACGGTAAAGCAGGGCAGTTGCATACCGGATGAAAGGGAAGAAGCTGTGATGGAGCAGGGAACTGTAAAATGGGAACAGAAAAAAGAGGGGGAGCAGCCACAGAAAGAAATAGACCAGGCGACACTGGCACTGATCGCAGATACCATGTCGGCGTTTCGGAGCAGTTAAAAAGCACAGGAAGGATTATTTTCCGCTCTGTGCTTCCCTTTCATTCAGGGCAAGGATAAAACTGTTGATAATATCCTCCAGATGGCGGTATTGTATGGGAGGAAGGTCTGAGATTTTAGAGAGCAGCATGGACTGGTCATTTCCGTTTATTTCGCCAAGGAGCAGATAATCGGTGCTGATGTCAAGGGCGGAACAGACCCGGATGATATTTTCCGGGCGCAGGGCTTTCTTGCCAAGCTCCGCAGAGGAAACGGTCTGGGGCGTGATGCCCGCTTTTTCCGCCAGTTCCTCCTGTGTCAGGCGGAGCTGTTTCCTGCGGTTTAGTATGCGGTTTCCAATCTGTTTCAGTAAATCATCCATTCCCCCACCTCCTTGCTATGGACTAATTTTATCCGCTATGGTATAAATAATTAAGCGATTATGGTTGATTTTATTCCCTTATAGCATGTATAATTAAAAAATTTAAGATAGATATTGAATAGAAAAATTTTGGAGAGCAAAGATGTATATGAACTGAATGTATAGCGTGAGAATTTGAAATAGAGGTGAAATGAAAGGTAATGGAAAAAGAAGAAATTTATGAAATGGTCATTCGAGAAATGACAGAACTGGCGATACACAAACGTGATGTAGAAAATCCAGATGAGAATAAGTTAAAAAAACATATTCAAGAATTGAGTATACAGGTACAAAAAAACTTGAATGGATTGCCAGAGAATGTGAAAAAGATTGTTATAGATTATATGGAATCATCTGCACTGGCGGCAGACCATGATTGCCAGTATCTATATGTGCAAGGAGCGAAAGATTGCATTGAGTTATTAAAGAGATTGGGCATACTGCAAAGGACATAACAAATCAGGAAATTTTGATAATAAAGGAGTCACTACCAGTATCATGTCATTTAGTTAAGAATCTTAAAATTGCGGTAAACAGTAGGCAGAGAACTATTTCCTGACTTCTTAGGAAATAGTTCTCTGCCTATTGTTTCTGCAGCATGGCTTTGGCAGTGGTAAGAAGTATATGAATATCCCGATCTGAACATGCTTCCAGCATATGGATAAGCTGTGCTCGTTCAGAGTCTTCTGAAGACTGTTCTGGATAAAATATCCGATCTGCTGAGATGTGCATAGCGTAGATTAATCGGTATACTATAGGGAGTTTCGGAATGCGTCCCTCATTTTCGATAGCAATCAGATATCGACAGCTGATTCCTGCTCGTTCTGCCAGTACCTCCTGTGTTAAACCGCAATCTATACGAACCTTTTTAATGGCCAGTCCAAAATGTTCATGTCTACTTTCCACTATATGTTCACCTCCCAGTAAAATTGTACTAATATAAGAGAAAAAATGGAATGAACATATATTTCAGTTTAAACAAGAATAAATAATTCGTGTTGCTTTTTTTAGGTTTATATTTCTCTTTATAATTATAATAAATTTTAACAGATTTCGAAAAGACATGATATTTTTTATAGAGTTAGAGATTGGCCAGGTATGTATGAATATAGTTTATAGGGAAGAAGGCTAGTTTTTGATTGGTGAAATAAAATTTGCATCTTATTTAGAGAGGCGAGTACAGATTCTCCCCCACCTTTAATATGTTAAACATTCTTCCCTCTAAAAGTTTCGATTTATTGCAATATATTCAAAAGTTCATAATTCTTTTTCCTGCAAACCAAATAAAATGAAATTTTGGCCTCTGGATTTGTGATTGGTATTTTTATTCTGTCATTATGAGGCTCCATATAAATCATAGATAAATCTGTGCAGAAGCATGGCAGGACAGAAGAATGGATAAGCTCATCAAAAGCAAACCGTTCGTTTTGGATCAGAAAACGGGAATTTGGCATCATTTTAAGATGCACATGGTCCCATACCCCAAGATCAGAAAACAGGATCATATTTTCCCCATCAAAATCGGAAAAAGCAACCCCTTTTCTGTCTGCCAGATGGTGGGTGGAAGGTATAGAGAGGTACAGCTGCTCATCTATATAATGCTGGCAGAGGCAGTCATCGTCAGACACGGCATAGGGCAGGACGATAAGCTGGAAATCACCCTGTTTGAGTCTGGATAGCAGACTGTCATCTGACACGATTTCGGAAGAAACGACCATGTCAGAATAGCGCTGTGACAGCCGGGGCAGCAGTCCCCAGAGAGGAGCCGGTGCACAGGAACCGACAGAGATTGTGTGGCTGGCCCTGTCGAATGACCGGATGTGCGATGTCATGTCGTTTAATTGGTCTAATATCCTTTGGGCATAATCAACTGCGAGTTTCCCATTGTCGTTAAGTGAAATTTTGTTCTTCTGCCTTTCGAACAGTGTAACTTGTAATTCACTTTCAAGCATCTGCATGGAACGGCTGAGCGACGGTTGGGAAATATGCATTTCTTCGGCGGCTCTTGAAAGTGTCCCATATCTGGCAAATGCTAATAAATGTTGAAGGTGAAATAATTCAATCAAAGGACAGTTCCCCCTTTCTTAAGAATAGTATACAGCTTTTATAAAAAAAATCAACCTGCCAGTATTCATATAATGAATACTAGCTTTCATAATTGATATTGTACTTTTGAAAATCTACTTGCTACAATTATGATATCAAAGACAGGAAAAAACCTGTAAATAATCATGAAATTATGGAAATGGAGGAATTACAATGGAATTTTTAACATTAAACAACGGAGTAAAAATGCCGCAGGAAGGTTTTGGTGTGTTCCAGGTAGCAGACCCGGCAGTATGCGAGAAGGCAGTGCTGGATGCTGTCGCTTCCGGATACCGCCTGATTGACACGGCGGCGGCTTATGCAAACGAGGAAGCTGTGGGCGCTGCTATCGCAAAGTGCGGTGTTGCCCGTGCGGAGCTGTTTATCACCACAAAGCTCTGGGTGCAGGATGCAAGCTATGAAGGGGCAAAGGCGGCAATCGAAACTTCTTTGAAGAAATTAGGGCTTGATTATATCGACCTGTATCTGGTCCATCAGCCTATGGGCGATTATATTGGCGCTTACAGGGCAATGGAGGAGGCATATAAAGACGGTAAGGTAAAGGCAATCGGTGTCTGCAATATGTATCCCCATGTGCTTGCTGACCTTTGCGAGACCGTGGATGTGGTTCCGGCAGTCAACCAGGTGGAGCTGCATCCGTTCTTCCAGCAGGAGGATGCACTGGTGCTTATGAAGGAATACGGGGTTGTGCCGGAAGCATGGGGACCGTTTGCAGAAGGCAAGTATGGTATCTTCACCCATCCGGTTCTGACTAAGATTGGCGGGAAGTACGGCAAGAGCGCAGCGCAGGTTGCCCTCAGATGGAACACGCAGAGGGGTGTGGTTGTTATCCCTAAGTCCACACATAAGGAGCGTATGGAGCAGAACATTGACATCTGGGATTTCACTCTTACGGATGATGAGATGAAAGAGATTGCAGCATTGGATATGGGGCACAGCGAAATTGTCAACCATTATGACCCTGCTTTTGTGAAATTGCTGCATAGCATGAAGATTCATGACTGATTTATGGAGGAAAAAGAAATGTCAAAAAATTTCGGTGCAAAGCCTTTTTTGTTCCCGCAGCCGGTCATGATGATTGGCACATATGACGAAAACGGGAAAGCAAATCTGATGAATGCCGCATGGGGCGGCATTGTCGGAATGAGCCAGATCATTGTTGACCTTGCCGGCCACAAGACCACAGACAATATTCTTCTTAATAAAGAATTTACCGTTTCCATGGGCGATGTGGAGCATATGGCAGCCTGTGATTATGTAGGCATTGTGTCTGCAAATAATGAGCCGGATAAAATGAAGAAAGCGGGTTTTACTTCCCGTAGAAGTGAGTTTGTCAATGCCCCTGTCATCAATGAGCTGCCCCTGACCATGGAGTGCCGGCTGATCAAAGTGCTGGAGGGCAGCATGTATTTAGCGGAGATTGTCAATGTGGTTGCGGATGAACGCATCCTTGGCGATGACGGGGAGATCAGCCTTGATAAATTCCATCCCCTTACTTATGATACTGTCCATTATGGATATTACGCTTTGGGGGAACGTGTCGGGAATGCTTTCAAGGATGGCAATAAGCTGAAATAGAAATAGGGGGGCTTTGTATGGTTTTCTATTTTACGGGTACCGGCAACAGCCTGTATGTGGCGAAGGAACTTGACAGAAACTGCATCAGTATCCCGCAGGCAGTTCATGATGTAAATGCTGTTTATGAGGATACGCGGATAGGCATTGTCTGCCCGGTGTACGGCCATGAAATGCCGGAGATGGTAAAGGAGTTTCTGAAAAAATCTGTTTTCCATACAGAATATTTTTATCTGGTACTGACTTACGGAAATATCCATGGTGGGGCAGCGGAACTGGCAGAGGATTTCCTTAAGTCTATTGGCAGGAAGGCGGAATATATCAATACCATAATGATGGTGGATAACTTCCTGCCGTCTTTTGATATGGATGAGCAGGTGGCAGGGCTTCCGCAAAAGAAAGTGGAGGAACACCTTGCCGCAATCAAGGAAGATATTGACAGGCAGAAATGCTGGAAACAGCCAGTCACAGATGAAGACAGGAACTGGCACAAGGTGTATCTGGAACGGACAAAAAATGCTCCGATAAATTCCGGAAAAAGTATGTATGAGGTTACAGACGCCTGCATCGGCTGCGGCATATGCATGAATGTCTGTCCGGCCGGGTGTATCCGCCTGGAAAACCAGCGGGCGATTCATGGGGCAGAAAACTGCCAGATGTGCATGGCCTGTATCCACCACTGCCCGGAAAATGCTGTCCGTTTGAATGTGCCTGAAAAAAATCCGGATGCAAGATACCATAATCCACATATCCGGCTGACGGAGCTGGTAAATGCGAACAAACAGGAAATAAGAGGGAGAGGTAAGGTTACTTTATGAAAGTATTGATGATAAACGGCAGTCCCCGTATAAATGGTAACACAGCGATTGCCTTGGGGGAGATGGAAAAGATATTTACTGCTAATGGTATCAGAGTGGAGACAGTGCAGGTGGGGAATCTGGATATCCGTGGGTGTATTGCCTGTATGTCCTGCAAGAAAAATGGAAAATGTGTTTTCGATGATATTGTTAATGAAACGGCATCTAAATTTGAGGAGGCTGATGGAGTGGTAGTTGGCACGCCGGTATATTTTGGTTCAGCTAACGGCACGGTCATGTCCTTTCTGCATAGGCTGTTTTACAGCGTTCCTTTTGATAAGACGATGAAAGTGGGGGCTGCAGTCGTTACTGCCCGCCGGGGCGGTCTGACTGCCACCTATGATGAGTTAAATAAATTTTTTGGAATCAGTGGTATGCCTGTTGCCAGCGGGCAGTATTGGAACGGCATCCATGGCAGGGAAAAAGGCGAGGCTGCGAAAGATGAGGAAGGGCTGCAGCAGATGCGCACCCTTGCAAACAATATGGTGTTTTTGATGAGATCCATTGCATTGGGCAGAGAGCAGTTCGGGATTCCTGAGAAAGAAGATTTTATCAGGACTAATTTTATCAGGTAGTATGGAGGGAGAAATATGGCAGTAAAGCAGACAGCAGGAAGAAATATATTGGGCGGGTTTGCGCCTAAATTTGCAGAGTTAAACGATGATGTGCTTTTTGGGCAGGTCTGGAGCAGGGAGGATAAGCTTTCCCTGCGGGACCGTTCCCTGATCACGGTAGTCGCACTGATGTCCCAGGGACTGACAGATGAATCCTTTAAGAATCATCTGATGAGCGCAAAAGCGAATGGAATTACAAAGGATGAGATTGCGGAGATCATCACCCATGCCGCTTTTTATGCTGGATGGCCCAAGGCATGGGCAGCGTTCAGGCTGGCGGCGCAGATTTGGACAGAGGAAATATCGGCCGGTGATGAAGCGATGCTTGCCCATGAAAAAGCCATGGTGTTTCAGATCGGGCAGCCAAACGATGGATTTGCACAGTATTTCAGCGGCAGGAGCTTCCTTGCCCCGGTATCCATGGAGCAGGTGGGCATCTTTAATGTGACTTTTGAACCGGGCTGCCGCAATAACTGGCATATCCACCATGCGGACCAGGGCGGAGGCCAGATACTGGTCTGTGTTGCCGGGCGGGGCTATTATCAGGAATGGGGGAAAGAGCCTGTCCTGATGGTGCCGGGCGATACCGTCAATATCCCTGCAGGAGTGAAACACTGGCATGGCGCGGCTCCGGACAGTTGGTTCAGCCACCTTGCCGTTGAGGTTCCGGGGGAAAATACAAAAGCGGAATGGTGTGAGCCGGTCAGTGATGAGGAATATGCAAAGATGAAATAATGGAGGTAAGAAAATGAGTTTTACATTTGGTGTGACAACAAAGGCATTGTATGGTGCCGGAAAATTGAATGAACTGCACAACGAGATCAATAATCCTATGGGCAGCATTCAGGGGAAGAAGGCGCTTATTGTAATTTCAAGCGGAAAGTCTACCCGTGCGAACGGATATTTAGACCGTGTGCAGGGTGAGCTTGGGCAGGCAGGCGTGGAATATGTTGTTTTTGACAAGGTATCCGCAAACCCGGTCAAACCTGTCGTGGAGGAAGGCGGCAGGGTTGCAAAAGAGAATGGCTGCGATTTCATCGTTGCCCTTGGCGGGGGAAGCGTGATTGACGCATCCAAGGCAATCGGCCTGATGGCAACAAATGAGGGGGATGACTTGTGGAAGTATGTGCAGTTTGGCACTGGCGGCAAGGTATGGCCTCCCGTTCCATCCCTGCCGATTGTGGCAGTTCCGACTACTGCGGGGACCGGTTCTGAAACAGATGCCGGAGCTGTTATCACCAATCCTGAAACGGATGAAAAGACAGGAGTGTTTGGGTTTGGCACGATGCCGGTTGTCGCCGTGATCGACCCTGAGCTGATGGTATCTGTCCCGGCGTGGTTTAAGGCATATCAGGGATTTGATGCGCTGTTCCATTCGACGGAAGGTTTTATTTCCAAACAGAGGAATGAAATGAGCAAGATGGTGGCAGGTGAGGCAATCCGCAATGTCAGTGGTAATCTGGTACAGGCAATCGCAGAACCGGGTAATGTGGAAGCAATGGGAAAGGTTGCTTTTGGCAGCTATTTGTCGGGTATCCAGATGTGCGTAGGTTCCTGCACCAGCGCGCATCCGTTGGAACACGCATTAAGCGCCTATCATCATGATTTGCCCCACGGCGCCGGGCTGATCATGATCTCAAAGGCATTTTACAGTTTCTTTATTGGGAAGCATGTATGTGATGACAGGTTTATCGAAATGGCACAGCTTATGGGAAGAAAGGACGCGGATAAGCCGGAGGATTTCATCACTGCCCTTGTTGAATTACAGGAAGCATGCGGGGTTGCGGATTTAAAGATGTCCGACTATGGGATCACGCCGGAGGAATTCCCCAAAATGGTACAGAATGCACGGGATACGTTGGGCGTGAATTTCTTAAATGACCCGTATCAGCTCTCTGACGAGGATTGCCTGAAGATTTACAGTGAATCCTACCGCTGATGGAATAAGGAGAATCCGCTTATGGAAGAAAACAGAAAGAAACGCCCGATCTGGAAAAAGCTCGGAATTGTGCTTGTTGTGATTGCCTGTATTGCCGCCGGTCTGTATGCCTATCTTTTTACAGGAGAAAAAGCAGACGGTACAGGGGCTGACATTATAAGAGGTGACGACGGGACCCGTACCCTCGTAGTATATTTCTCGCGTTCAGATAATATGGCAATGGATGATGAAACGGATATTACTGCTTCAGCAAGCCTAAATCTTGACGGTACACAGATCATGGGAAACACGGAGATTGTTGCACATATCATCAGGCAGAAAACCGACGCAGATCTGTATCCTATACGGGTAAGCACAAAATACAGGGAGGCATTCATGGCAACGGCCGGGAGGGCATGGATAGAGGAGACGTTCAATATGCGTCCGAAACTGGCGGGTTCTCCCATAAGCCTTGATGATTATGATGTGATTTATGTCGGCTACCCGATATGGTGGTTTAATGCGCCAATGGCCGTAGGGAGTTTTTTAGAGCAGTATGATCTCAGCGGGAAGACAATCATACCTTTTGCCACAAGTGAAGACAACGGAATCGCAATCAGCATGGATTATATCAATGAAATATGCAAAGAAGCGGATATCCGGGAGGGCATTATGGCAAACCGCATGAGCAAAGAGGATATAGAAGCATGGATTGAAAAGGTTGATTGATATGAAGCGGCAGAAACGGCGGTAGGAGACGATGCAGGATTTTACCGCCGTTCTGTACTATTAAAGATTTCAGAAAGAGGTAATGTATGAAACGAAAAATTATGATTTGTATGATGGCTGTAACTTTTATACTCAGCGGTTGTGGGCAGAATGCCGACAGCGGCGAACCGGGGAGGGAACCGCAGTCTGTCCAGACGGATTCTTCTCAAACAGATAAAAGCGAAAGCACAGAAAACAGCGAAAACACGGAAAGCAGCGGAAATACACAGGATAATGCCGGTACGGAGTCAAAAGCACTTGTGGCATATTTTGCATACAGTGAGAACATGGGGGATACAAGCAGCATGAGTGTAGACGCCATTGCTTCAGCAAGCCTGAACAGGGACACGAAAAATACGGAGGGCAATTTACAGGTTATGGCACAGGCTATAACGGAAAAGACCGGTGCAGATACTTTTCATATCATAATGACAGATCCCTATGACCCTGATTATTCCACTATGCTCCCCAGGGCGATTCAGGAAATGGAAGATGAAGACTGGCCTGCGCTCGAAAGCAAAATTGAGAATATAGATGATTATGATGTGGTCTATTTAGGCGTGCCTGTCTGGAATGCCGAGATTCCTCCGGCACTGCATACGTTTTTTACAGAAAATGACCTGTCCGGAAAGAAGATTATTTTGTTCGGCATCCATTTGGGCAGCGGTCTTGGCAGAATGGAGGGGCAGGTTCAGGAGCTGGCCTCTGGAGCAGAGCTTGTGGACAGTTTCACAATCTCCGCAAGTACAGCCAATGATGATGTCAGGAAGGAATTCAGTGAATGGCTGGACGGGTTATCCGTAAATTAACAGGATACGGGAATGATTCAGGGCAGGGGCCATATACAAGACAGAAAATATCTGTTGTTCTGCTGTTTAGTATCATTGTCCTGTGTTCCGGATGTGGGAAAAACTCACAAACTGTTTCGGAAGATAGTGGATTTCCAATGGAGCAGTCAGGAGGTGGCGGGGTGCATACACATGGATTTTCTGAGGAATCTACAGTGGCACAGGTCATAAATGATCCGGCCTTTACAGGTTTTGGCCGGATGCTATTTCCGGTGGACAGAAACATATCAGATGATATGACGCTTGGTGAAATCAGCAGCAGTGATGTGTATGTCTGGTACAGCAATATAAAAGCGGATAAAACAGTGGAAGTCCTGAACTATCTGAAAGAGCAGTCTGAGTCAGGAAACCAGGTTTTTTACAATATTTATACTGATGAGGAAATCCTTGCAGATTCCTCCAAAGCAGATACAGGCCTGTTCCATTTTCGTGGCGGACCGGGCAGTGGGTTTGCAGTTATGAATGCAGGTGGTGGATTTATGTATGTCGGAGCCATGCATGACAGCTTCCCCCACGCATTGGAAGTGAGCAGGGAGGGTTATCATGCTTTTGCACTGATTTACAGACCGGATTACGCCTATGAGGATCTGGCGCAGGCAATCTGCTTTATCCATGACAATGCCGAAGAACTGCAGGTGAACCCTGAGCATTACTCCCTGTGGGGAGGTTCGGCAGGCGCGCGGATGGCGGTAGCTCTCGGAAACAGGGATTATCTGAGAGGGCTGACGGAGAGGGAGGATATTCCCCAGGCAGATGCAGTGGTCATGCAGTATACCGGATATTCCTCCGTATCGGCCAGTGATGCCCCTGCCTATGCCTGTGTGGGGAAACAGGATGGGATTGCAGACTGGAGAACCATGCATGACAGGCTGGAGAATCTGGACAGCCTGGGAATACCAACCGAATTTCATTCCTATGAAGGGCTGGGACATGGTTTCGGGCTTGGCACGGGGACAGCGGCAGAAGGATGGATAGAGGATGCGGTTGCATTCTGGGAAGCGCAGATGGAGTAGCATCATAAAATATGCCGGATTACCTGTTATCTGAAACAGGGTGGTGGATAGGAAAGGAGGCTGTCTGTATGAAACCTAAAATGATCATCAAAATATCAGTTGATATTGGAATGACTTTATTGCTGCTCCTGCTAATGGCTTATGAGATGGTCGGGCAGGCGCTCCATGAATGGCTGGGGGTTGGAATGTTTGTTCTTTTTGTTCTGCACCATATATTAAATGGCCGTTGGAGCAAAAGTGTCCTGAAGGGCAGGTACACCGCATTCCGTATCTGGCAGACACTGCTTGTCTGTGCAGTTTTGCTGACAATGCTCGGCTCCATGATAAGCGGCGTCATACTGTCCCGGCACGCCTTTTCTTTTCTGCCTGCCAGGGGAGGGCGCTCCATTGCGAGAACCCTCCACATGGTCTGTGCCTACTGGGGATTTGTATTTCTGTCCCTGCATATTGGCCTGCACTGGAGCATGATGGTGGGAATGGTTAAAAGGCTTGCCGGCAGTCCGCATGGTATCCGGAAATGGCTGCCCCGCATTGCGGCAGTGATGATAGCAGGGTATGGTGTATATGCCTTTTGGAAAAGGAATATTGGAAGTTATATGTTCCTTAAAATCCAGTTTGCATTCTTTGATTTTGGGGAGCCGCTTATGCTGTTCCTGCTGGACTATATAGCGGTGATGGGGTTGTTTATATGTATAGGGCATTATTTTTCAGAGGCATTGAAAAAAAGAAAGGGGAAAACCGCATGAGGACTCAAAGGCTATGCTGCCTTGTACTTGGTGTCCTGTTTCTTTTTACAGCCTGTGCCGGACAGGATGCACAGACGGATATTGCGGAAGAAAATAAAACCTCTTTTTTTGCAATGGATACTTATGTGACACTGACAGCTTACGGAAAAGACAGTAGAGAGGCGCTTTCGCTGGCACAGGGAAAAATGGAAGCCCTTGAAAGGCTGTGGTCTGTTACGGATGAAAACAGTGAGATTTACAGAGTAAACCACAGCGGGGGAACAGCAGTAGAAGTGAGTGATGAAACGGCAGCGCTTTTGCATTTTGCCCTTGGAATGGCAGATAAGACAGGCGGAGCCTTGGAACCAACGATTTACCCTGTCCTGACGGCATGGGGATTTACAACCGGGGAGCAAAGGATTCCTACGGAGAAAGAAATAGAGGGGCTTCTTGCGGCGGTCGGTTATGACAGGGTGAAAACAGAGGGAAACATGGTATTGCTTGAACAGGGTATGATGCTGGACCTTGGCGCTGTAGGGAAAGGATATGCCGGGGACCTTGCAGCGGAAGTCCTGCGGAACCATAATATTACATCGGCCCTGCTGGACATTGGAGGCAACATTCAGGCTATCGGAGCAAAGCCGGATGGCACGCCCTGGCGTTTAGGGCTGAGAGATCCGTTTTCAGGCGGCACAATCGGAATCCTGCAGGTTACGGATGCCGCTGTTGTCACCTCCGGGAATTATGAGAAATTTTTTGTAGGACAGGACGGTGAAACATATGGGCATCTGATTGATCCTGCGAGCGGCCGTCCGGCTAAGAGTGGGCTCGCATCCGTCACGGTAATTGCAAAAGAAGGCAGGATATGCGATGCACTGTCAACAGCGCTCTTTATTATGGGAGCTGACAAGGCGGTGGAATACTGGAATGATAACATGGATTTTGAAATGATCCTGATTACGGATGAAGGGGAAATTTTTGTGACAGAGGGAATTGCAGACAGTTTTATCGTAGATGATGCACACAGCGATATGAGTGTACATATGGTGGGCAGATGAAGAAGAAAAATATATGTCTGGCTGGATTCTGTGCAGCGCTTTTCCTGTTTGGAGCGGCAGGAAGCCTGGCAGTGTGGTTCCGTCCACATGGATCATGGGTAAATGTGATGCAGGACGGCATGGTGCTGTACAGTTTTGACCTCTCATCAACGCCTGACCAGACAATAGATATAGAGTATAACGGCAGTATCAATACAATCCAGATCAAGGATGGGAGAATCCGTGTTTTATCAGCGGAATGCCCGGATAAGACATGCGTCCATATGGGATGGCTGGAATCAGGGGCACTGCCTGTTGTATGCCTTCCTAACCGTCTGGTGATCGGGTTTGCGGAAAGGGAAAGTGTTGATGCAGTGGTTAAGTAAAGGATATGTAGGATGGATGCAAAAAAACTGACGCAGCTTGCCATGTTGACAGGTGTTGCACTGATTATATTTGTAGTAGAGCTTCAGATACCGAATCCGTTCCCGATACCGGGAGTCAAACTTGGGCTTGCCAATATCATCACTGTCTACGCGGTGTATCATTACCGGGCGAAGGAGGCTGCCATGATTGTATTTGCCAGGGTGGTGCTTGCAGCGTTTTTCAGCGGTAACATGATGGCGCTTATGTACAGTATGGCAGGAGGGATTTTTTGTCTTGCAGGGATGATTCCGCTGAAGCGGATCATAGATGAAAAGATGATATGGGTCAGCAGCGTTTTTGGCGCTGTGCTGCATAACATCGGGCAGATCAGCGTTGCAGTCCTGCTTACAAAGACATGGGGAGTCATTGCATATTTTCCGTTTCTGCTGTTGTCAGGATGCCTTGCGGGGGCTTTTACAGGCATCAGCGCACAGTTGATTATAAAAAGATTAAAAAATAAAGGAGGCCGGTTATTATGAAAAGGAGCCAATTGTTTATTTGTATGTTGACCGTGGTTTTTATGCTGGCAGGATGTGGCAGCAGGTCAATTCCGGAGGAGATGACACAAAGCAGTGTTCCTGATGTGGAAGCAGAAAAAACAGAAGATAAAGCATCAGAAACAATGAATGGTGAGTCCGGGCAGGGCAGTATTTTGACTGTTTACTTTTCCGTGCCGGAAACAGATGGTGTTGATGCGGTTGCAGGGGCAAGCCGTGTGGTCAAAGACGGTGAGGTGCTTGGGAACTGCCAGTATGTGGCAAATGTAATAAAAGAAACTGTCGGCGGAGACCTGTTTGAAATCAAAACCGTGCAGGAGTATCCGGGAAGCCATGAACCCTTATTGGAGTTTGCCTATGATGAGAAGGCAGTTAATGCAAGGCCGGAGCTGGCAGCGGGAATTGAGAATCTGGATGATTACGATATGATATATCTGGTATACCCGAACTGGAATGCTGATCTGCCCATGCCGCTGTATACCTTCTTTGAAGAAAATGATTTTAGCGGAAAGACAATCGTTCCTGTTGTTACCCATGGAGGCAGCGGTTTCTCCAGAACGATCCAGACAATTTCGGATATGGAGCCGGATGCAGATGTTATTTCGGATGGGCTTTCTATTTCCAGGCAGGATGTTCCTGACGCAGAAAATGATATTAAGGCATGGATTGAATCCCTTGAGTGAGGGTTTGGAAGAATAACTTTCAGTTTTTTGAAACCAGACAGGAGAAACGGAGGTAGTACAGATGCGGAACAGGCCTTTTGTTGTATGCCACATTTTAAGCACGTTAGACGGGAAGATCAATGGGGAATTCTTTGGAACCAGGGAAGTGGAGGCGCCAAGAAAAATCTATGAGGAGCTGAGGGATTATTACCAGTGTGATGCTACATTGTATGGAACAGCGACTATGGCGGAATCTTATGGGACAGTTTCAGATATTCCCCATGCAGCAGAACACCATCCGAGGAAGGACTATATCGCGCAGACAGATGTCCGGAACTATATCATTGCTGTGGATGCGGAAGGTGTTTTACAGTATCAGTCAAAATATCTTGTGAGGGGCGGCCGGGCAAAGGCACATGTGATAGAGGTGCTGACAGAGCGGGTGTCCGATTCGTATATCGCGTACCTGAGAGGGCTGGACATTTCTTACATCTTTGCAGGAAGGGAGTCCCTGGATCTGCCGGAGGCCTTGCAAAAGCTGGAGAAAATGTTTGGGATTGGGAAAATCATGCTTGCCGGAGGTGGGAAGGTCAACCAGTCGTTCCTGCAGGATGGCCTGATTGATGAACTGAGCCTTGTCATAGCGCCGTTGGTGGAGGGCGACCCGGATGCCGTGGCGGTCTTTGAAAGGGGACCTTTCCTTGGCATTTGCCCGCCGAAGGCGTTTCATTTAAAGGAAGCGAGGACAATGGAGGGCGACAGCTTATGGCTTCGCTATACAGCAAAATAGGCGGGGTGTAAATATGGAAAAAATGTTGCGTATTGTTTTTATTGCCATTATGCTGCTTTCACTCTCTGCCTGTGGGAACCATCCGGCAGAGGAACCGCTGTCTGAATGGGTATCCACGGAGACACTGGAAAATTCCGGACAGGCTGATACGGAGACAGTTAAGATCACATATATGCCGATACCCGATGAATACCGGCAGGCATCGGAAAATCCGGGGCAGTTGGAGCGCATGACATATGATTCTTCAGGAGGGGAAAAGTATGCCTATGTGTATGTGCCATACGGATATGATGCGGAGGATGAAGAAACACGGTATGATATTCTCTATCTCATGCACGGCGGCGGTGGCAGTGCGGAAACCTACTTTGGGAGCGATTCGCGTCCGGATTCCTTTAAAAATGTAATTGACAATCTGATTGCAAATGGCAGGATGGAGCCGGTTCTGATTGTTGCACCGTCGTTTTACCCGGCCGGGGATTCTGATGCCAGTGTATCCAATGCGGCTGCGCTGACAGGGAATTTCCATAAAGAACTGACTCAGGATTTGATCCCTGCAGTAGAGAGTGTGTATCACACATACGCTGAAACGGTTGACAGTGAGGGGCTGGCCGGCTCCCGCAGCCATAGGGCTTTTGGTGGATTTTCCATGGGCAGTGTGACGACATGGTATAATTTTATCCACTGCCTAGATTACTTTGGGGTATTTCTGCCGTCCAGCGGGGACTGCTGGGCGCTGGGACAGATGGCTGGCGGAAGCAGCCCGGCAGACACGGCAGAATACCTTGCGGATATAGTGAGGGAGTCTGGTTACACCGCAGAAGATTTTCAGATTTATGCCGCAACCGGTACGGAGGATATTGCCTATGATATGCTTAACAGCCAGATAGAGGCCATGAAAGAATTGGAAGATGTTTTCCTGTACAGTGATACCGCACAGGACGGAAACCTGCATTATATTCTGGCGGACGGGCTGACCCATACCAGGAGCGCAGCCTGCGATTATGTGTATGATGTCCTTCCCCTGATTTATCCCCCGGAGGAAAACGCGATGGAAAGCAGGATTCTTGTTGAAACGGATTATGAGATGCAGGAAATACAGACTAAGATCAATGGACAGACAATCTATGGAGTCGCCTATATCCCGCAGACAGAATCGGAAAAAATGCCTTTGGTGATCTGTGCCCATGGGCTTGGCGCTTCCCACCGCTCCTGTGACGAGTATGCCTCTGAATTTGCCGCCCACGGTATTGCGGCATATTGTTTTGATTTCCGTGGAGGCGGAGGGAATCGGAGTGATGGCAGAATGACGGATATGTCGGTGATGACGGAGGTATCTGATCTGGAAGCCATACTGGAGGCGACGAAAAGCTGGGATTTCGTAAACCCTGAGCGGATTGCTTTTCTTGGAGAAAGCCAGGGAGGAATTGTGTCTGCCATTGCAGCAGCAAGGCATCCGGAAGATATCTGCGGGGTAGTTTTGTGCTATCCTGCGTTTCTGGTGACGGATGCGGTGCATGAAAGGTTTGAGACAAAAGAAGATATTGAAGACGTTTATGCTTTCAACTGGATCACGGCGGGCAGGGCTTACGCAGAGGATATGTGGGATTATGATGTTTATGAAGAAATCGGCAGCTTTGATAAAAAAGTCCTCCTGATGCATGGGGACAGGGATGGCATTGTACCGGTTTCTTATTCGGAAAAGGCTTATGATGCCTACCCGGATTCGGATTTTTATATCATTTCCGGTGCAGGCCATGGATTCAGCGGGCGGCATCTGGATGAGGCGATGGAACATATCTGGGATTATTTTTATGAAATAGGGATGGTTGGAGGCACAAGATGAATAAACGGATATTAGGGGTGGATTTAGAGGTATCAGCGCTGGGATTTGGATGTATGGGGCTGTCCCATGCTTACGGACCTGCCTGCGAAAAAGAAGAGGCAGTCCGTTTGATCCGGTCAGCAGCGGAAATAGGATACACGTTTTTTGATACGGCGGAATGCTATCTTGGCACTTACGCAGATGGCAGGGAAGCTAACAATGAGGAAGTGGTGGGTGAGGCACTGCATCCGATCCGCAATGAAGTAGTGATTGCCAGTAAGTTCGGTGTCAGGCATGAGGGCAGACAGCTTATTGTGGACAGCAGGCCGGAGACCATCCGCAAATCTGTGGAAGGAAGTTTGAGGCGGCTGGACACGGAAACAATAGACCTTTATTATCAACACCGCATCGATCCGCAGGTGGAGCCGGAAGCAGTTGCGGAAACGATGGCACAGCTTATCCGTGAGGGTAAAATCCGATATTGGGGCATTTCTGAGGCAACCGAAGAATATCTGCGCCGTGCCAATGCCGTATGCAGGGTGACGGCAGTTCAGAACCGTTATTCCATGATGGCGCGGTGGCATGAGGATTTATTTCCTGTACTTGAGGAATTGCAGGTGGGCTTTGTAGCGTTCAGCCCGTTGGCAAATGGTATTCTGAGTAATGCTTATAGTAAGGACAGCGCTTTTGAAAAAGGTGATTTCCGAAGTGATATGCCGCAGTACCGGGCAGATGCTTACGAAAAAAATAAAGGGTTGTTTGATCTGCTGCAAAGCATGGCTGACAGCAAAGCGGCTGCACCTGCCCAGATTTCCCTTGCATGGATGTTGGAGAAGAAGCCATATATTGTACCCATTCCCGGTTCCAGGAAGTATGTGCGTATAAAGGAAAATGCAGTTTCCACAGATGTTATTCTTACGGTAGAAGATGTTGAGAAAATAGATGCTGCGCTTGCAGATATTCCAATGTCAGAGGTTTTCGGAGGGCATTCTGTTTCTGCGTAAAAAGGGGGATGCGGATGAATGTTTTACATGAATATGTTTGGGGAAATAAACCCTTTTTAAAGAAAAGTGTTTTACAGATTAGACCAGTTTCTTTATGGATTACCTATCTTTTGTGGCTGAATTGTCAGGAAACACAAGGTCGTGTGCTGAAATTTTGTAATATCTGGGAGTACGGACTGTGTCTGACTGATGGATTGTAGTATGGTGAGATGGAAATTTGTTTATTATAACGAGTAAAGTTTATTTTGGAAGGTGAGATGAAGTATTTTCTAAAAGGAAACAAAGACTATGAGAGCTGGGCGGATATCAGATACTGATATACATCGTATTTGGGTAAAATTCTTTAATATTGTCAAAGAAAGAGGGTGGTAACTTGGGAAAATGATAATTGTAACTTTTTCTGATTCGGAAGAACAGGTTGTAGAAAAGCTCAAAGCAGTATTAGTTGAGGATCAGGAAATCGAGTGCATTTCTATTACTGATGATAAAGAAATGATATTTGGTGATGTAGAGATACGGACAAAGCAACGGAAGGTCTTTTTAAAAGGAAAAGAAATAGAATTGACCACCAGAGAGTTCGATGTTCTGTACACACTTGCATACTATCATGACCAAGTGCTGACTACCAGACAAATCTATAAAGCAATCACTGGCGAAGATGTTATGGATGATTATCATGGTATTGAAAGCAGTATATATTCTATAAGAAAAAAGTTAGGGCATGATATCATTCTGAACATTCGCGGATATGGATACCAATTAAAAAAAGAGAGATAAAGAGGAAGCCAGAAACAAAGAGGATTTTTACTTGTTTCTGGCTTTTTCATATATTTTTAAGAAAATCGAATAAAAAATGAATTTGTGATGAACGTGTACTGAAATAGGTTTGATAAAATGAAAATAAATTGAATGTTGATATTTGATGGAACCCGGAAATACCTCGCCAAAGAAAAAAACGGTGCTTTGACGGGTACATCAGTACGCCAGTTGACATATTTTCATTCCCTTCTGGCTCTGTTTTAGAGCTAGGGGGATTTTTATTTGCAAATAAAATATAACCATGCTGTTATTTACAATAGACAGCGTATACGTTTCAGAATCAATGCCTGTGGTGGCTGGTTAAAAAAATCATCAGCCATGCATGGGCATTTTTTATGCTAAATAGTGAATTATTAGAGCAGGATAGATATGAACAATTATCAAAAGAACAGGAATGCAAATATGTGTATCTGTTCTTTAGCTGTTTTATAGGGCAAGAAATAAAGTGTCGCTCACCTCCGGTTTCAGAATTTTGCAGCCTAAATTCTGAAATTCAAGGAGGAAATGCCATGTGGCAGAGAAACAACGGAAAAAGTGAAATAGAAATTTTGCAGAATCAGTTTACGGCCTATCTGACAACAGCCGTTCAGCGCCGCAGAAATGATTATTTACAGCAGCAGGACAGACACCGGCAGATTGAAAGCCTGACTGAAGACTTCCCATTTATGCCGGAATGCAGTATCGAACAGGATATGTTTCTGGGCCTGCCAGTGCTCATGCAGCTGGAGGACAGTGCGCTTCTTCTGGCGCTGAAAAAGCTTAGCGAGCGGGAGCGGTACATATTCCTTGCGAGGACGCTGGATGGGTCAGGCTTTGAGGAACTGGGAGAAGAAATGGGGCTTGGGTATAAAGGAGTGTCTGCGGTGTACTACCGGACGGTGCAGAAGATTAAAAGAATGATTGAGGTGATGAAGAATGAATTTTAAGGAAATGCTTTTACAGGCGAAAGCCGGCAGAGAGTCGTCAGTCACGGACCTTTTGGAGATGTACAAGCCTCTTTTAGTGAAAAACGCCATTATAAACGGCAGGTTTGATGAAGACCTTTATCAGGAACTTTGCATTATACTGTTGAAATGTATTACCCAGTTCAGAATGTGATGTAACATTTAAAACAGGGCTGCCGCAGAGTGGACAGGCAGCAGGAATGGGAAAAGCGCCGGAGCATATCGCCCGGCGCTTTTCTGTAAAGATCATTGAAACATACGCTGCCTGAAAACAGCTATTTCTCATAATAATGAACATAAAGGTTATAATTCCGCGGCTGTGTGAGCATACGGAGCCAGATATGGAAATGCGGTGTTTCCGAATACAGGTTGAACTCGGAGCTGCCTATGGATTCTGCAAAGATACACAGTTTCCGCATGGTATCCAGTGTCTGAAACTCCGGCATACGAAAGAGCGCATCCTGAAAACGGTCAATCTCTTTGCTCAGATTCTCAGGTGTCGGTTCCTTTCGGCAGGGAAACCAGGTGGTCCACCATCTGTAACCATCATAGTCCGAGCGGGAATAGGCAGTCTCGCAGTCAGGTCTTGCGATCTTGTGCCGGTCAGAATCATTCTGAAAAATATCCATAAAGGAACATACTGTGGTAAGAACAGGATTTTTACTTTCCTGCAGCTTATCAATCCGTCCACTGGTTACCCCATGCCATTGTTCAAAGGGCATAACAATTTCCCCATAATCACGCATGGCCTCATCCGTGCCGCATTGCGGACAGATATGGATTTTGGCGTGACGGCTCAGGGAATTGACTGTCAGACGGTCATCTAATGAACCTCCACAGCGCAGGCAAGCCGGTTTCTGGCCAATACCCTCAGAAAACCATTTCTTATCTGTCTTCCAGAGCTTTTCCAACATACTTTTGGGGTACAGTTCAATTTTCATGCGCCATACCTCTCTTCCCAGTCATGGAGATAGGAAGCATATCCATCCGGGTCAATCTCCTGAAGGACTTCCGGGCGGAATCGGTATTCCGGATAGCGGCAGAAACCGCTGCGGCCATAGATGCCGGTAGGGACTGCAAGGCCATGCCGGACAATCCATGCAAGGATATCTTCGCCATTGTTATTGGTGTCAATAAATGCACAGTCCCGAGGGCGGACGGAATCCAGGTTGACAGTCAGGACATACCAGGGTTCCGCTTCCCCGTTCTCCCAGGAAGTCATTGTGATGGCAAGGTTGCCTTCCATATAAGAGGTAACGTTTAACTGAATCTTATATATGTTTCCATATTTCTTTAAATCAAATGTTTTCATAGTGTCTCCCTTCGCTGTGTTTGTATTATTCTTTTATTGCTTATTTCTTTTATGCCGCTGTTCTGGGCATCTCCTGTGCCGGAAGAAGGATTACCCCTTTTTCCACCTCTGCAGGTATCCATGCATTGTTTTTCCACATACAGCCGCTTGCCTCGTTGTAAAACTTGGGCGCTTTGGGAGGTTTTCCAAAGCACTCATCATCCAGATACAGGCAGATGTGCTTATCATAAAAAGGGATAAGCGCCTGGTGAATCTGCGTTTTCAATGCCAGCGCAAGCTGGTCGATCTCCTTGATATCCTGCCGTTTGAAAGCGGCTGCGGAAATCTGTTTCAGGATGCCGGACTGGTCAATAGTGCTTTGGATCAGCGGCTGCGCCTCATCCATAAAGTCCGCACGGATACGGATATTTTCCAGTGTAATCTGCTTGACATAAGCGGTAGCTGTGGAACTGATATTGTGCCGCAGTTCGTCAAAGGGCTTTTTATATTTGGTCTTCAGTACCTCCAGGGACGCTACGGCAAGGTTCCTTTTTAAAAGGTCAAGATGTCCTTCCAGTGTTTTTCTTAATTCGCTGCCTGTCATATGGATACCTCCTTTAAAATAAAGTGTTCATGAAAAGTCATCTTCCCAGGGCGGCAGGGCATCTTCCACAAGGTAAGGGGAACTGCATTCTGCTGTCTGGGGTTTTGGTTGGTCTGCTTTCGTATCTTCTGATTTTTCTTCTTCTGCTTTCTGCCATTTACGGACAGTGAGTGCCAGAGCGTCTCCCCCCCCACATCATCCGTGCGCTGCTTTTTTGCTTGTTTTTTCCGGCATTTTTCTACAGCAGCGGCGTAATCGTAGCCGATGGCTGTCTGAAACTTTTCCGCAATCTCCCGTAATTTTCCCGCCTGGTATTCGTATGTGGCTCTGTGAAAGCCGGTCAGGTTCCACTGTTCACATACCAGATCCAGCATACGGGTATAGTCCATGAGGGCGTTAATGGTTTTCAGGATGTCGCCGTAGCAGGTTTGCAGATCATGGGAGCCGTCCAGATCCACATAGGAGAGGGTAAGCTCCTGCTTTAAATATTCTTCTATTTCTATGGTGTGTGCAAATACAGGCTCATAGATTTCTCTGGGAAATTCCGGCGTATTGGGGGATGGGGTTCCTTCATGGCTGTTCATCCGGCTCACCTCCTGTCTGCTGCTGTGGTGCGGCAAGCCCGCTGACGATCATCTGGACAGCGGTGCGGTATCCGCAGCAGTAGGACTGTTCTGCTATGGCGCTGTTTCTTTTGGAAACCGCCATCTGGTACTGTTCAAAAAGCGGCCTGGACGCCCCCAGTGCAGGGAGCAGCGCTTTTTCCGCTTCTTTTACATTCTGGTCCAGTTCTGAGGGCACTGTGACACATCCATAAATATCCGGTTCATAATTCCCGTAGAAAAGGTTATGTAAAAATTCCGGTTCGCCTGTGTCTGCCAGCCGGACGGCTGCCGGAGCAGGCTTTTTCAGGGTGTCGGCAATCTCCCGGAGCGCTTTAATCAGCTCTGGTAATTGGCAGTTAAAGAAAACCGATCCCATCTTTGTTTCGTGAAAATTCATCCGTGTTCCTCCTTTCACTGTCTGCCCCTGTATCCGGGGCAGAATGATATATTCTTTGGTTGTTATGCAATCTTCTGTTCGCCCCATCGAATCTGGAGCGTGCCGTTTTCGTCCCGTTCCTGACGCATCAGGAGGGCGAGCAGGTCATAGTCCACATCAAACCTGTCATAAATCTCATCCAGGTCCACATTCTGTCCTTTCATAAACAGGTTCAGCTTTTCCTTTGCCAGCACCATCTGCATCAGGTTGGATTCGATGCTTCCGGCATAGGTAAGGAAATAAATGTCTTTTTGTTCCATTGAGGTATACCGGATAAACCGGAAATAAAACTGGCTCATGCCGGAGTTGTTGTAATGCAGTTCCGGTATGATGACTTTGTTGACATAATCGAAATTGACGCTGGAGGGAAGGCTCTGCTGGGTGCAGAGGAGTATTCCGTTTCCGCTGTCCTGCAAAGTCTGTTGGAGCGCCCGCCTTTTGGCAAAGCTGGTATTGGAGCCGGTCACCACGAACAGGGGGCGGTCCGGCAGGTATTCCCGCAGCGCTTTTTCATAGGATTCCAGCACGGCAACATGCCGTACTCCGATAGCGACAATCTCATTCTCCCATTCGGCGGCCATATCAACGGCGGCCATGACTTTGACCGGGGTATCCCCCGTGTATTCCTGCACCGTATCCGGCGCGGCGCCGATGCGCAGGAGAAGGACGATCTGCTGGACCAGACGCATCATGGAATCTTTTCTGGAATTGCCGGTGGAAGAAAAATAGTTGTCCCGCATCTTATAGAATTCATGGATTGCCTGCTGATAGACTTCCATTTCTTCCGGGGGAAAGCGGAGCAGTACCTGATGGATATGCTTGATATCCTTGCAGGAAACCTCTTCAAAGGTCCTTGTGATTACGGTCTTTTCTAAAATGTCGCTGAGGACATCCGCATTGTAGATATCCTGGGTGCGCTTCTCCATGCCGAATACTGTTACTTTTTCCGGAAGATGGGAGGCGGCAAACAGGGAGTAGCCTTTCTTGTAGGCAGGAATCGGCTGGCCGAGGTAAGGGTTGCTGTCACAGTCCGGTTCTTCGTCCGAATCTGCCTTTTTGTCATGGTGATAGATATACTGGTTCCAGGAGATCATGTTGACGGAATTGGTGTAGAGTAGTTCCAGCTGCGGGGCAAACTCTGAAATGTTGTTCCTGGTGCTGGTGCCCGTGGTGAGCAGCTTCATCCGGCAGCGGCGGAAGCAGGTAAGTACCGCTTGGCTTCTGGCGCTTCCGGGGTTGGAGATCTCATCGCTCTCATCTAAAATGAACTGGATATTCTGGTGCAGGCGCTTCATATGCTTTCTCAGGTGCTTTTTATAAGCGCTTACTTTGTTCAGTGTCATCAGGACAAAGTCTCCGGGAAGGATACGTTTTAAATCCGCCAGCCGTTTTACGAATACATAAGGCAGCCCGTAGTTTGCCAGCACCACATCCCAGTTGTTGCGGATGGAGATGGCGGAGGAAACAACCCATGTACTGTGTACGTTCTGGTTCTGCATCTGGTACAGCCCTGTTGCAATGCCGGCCAGTGTCTTTCCGCTCCCCTGTTCCCACTGCAGCAGCGCATAGCGCTTCTGAAGGGTAAAGTTGATGTCATGTTTCTGTATTTCATTCAGGCGGATCTCCTCAAAGCGGGAGGCGTCCCAAAGGGAAAAGTCATTCAGCCATCTGGCGATAGTCGGGTCTTCGCCCATTTCTGCGTAGGGCATGTTCTGGATTTCATATTCTGCCCGTTTCCTGCGGAGCAGCCTCTCATAACCCGGAAAAGATTCCGGGGTGTTTTCCAGCACTGCACGGTAGATGGGCACGGGCAGGCGTTTGCTGTCTTTGATCTGCCGACGTGCTGCAGTGCTGTAGCCCTTATAGGCAAACTCCCGTTGCGCTTCACCAGACGGATGACGTCTGTTTCCGGCACGGGATTCTGCTTTTTTAACGCCTGCCGGAGATAGGCGAGTACCTTGTTCTCCGTAAGCTGGACCCGGCACCATTGTTCATAGCTCATGTCATCCGGCTTTCGCTGGGTATAAAACCGGTGTACATATTCACAGCATTTTGCGTACAATGGACTGGTAAGGGGATGTGCCTTGATATGGTATAAAAGCTTTTGTGTCCGGTATCTGAAGTCATCGGAAGTATGGCGCATCCTTGCCAGTTCCAGCAGGATCTTTGACTGGTTGTTTTCCAGCGCTGACCTGGCAAAAGCCAGTATTTTCTGGTAGGTATATTCCGCTTCCTTTTGGATATCAAAGCCTCCCGGCAGGGCATGGTAAGCCTTCGTGCGGTATGGGTGGGGCTTCCATCCCGGGTCAGTTGTCTTTTTCTGCCAGAACTGCAGCTTGGTAGGGAAACGGCTGACGCCCAGATGGGAGAATGCGTTTTCCGGAAACAGTACCTGCCCCAGAAAACTGAACTGCTTTTCCATCTCCCGGATCTGCCCGCTGTCGGTAAAGGTATCCGCCAGAAAAGACTGGGGTACGATCAGCGCAAGGATTCCCAAAGGCTTTAAGACCTCTGCCGCTTTCAGGCAGTAGTACATCTGGGAGGGCATCTCCCTGCCGTTTTTTGTCCACCACTTTAAATGGAAGGGCGGATTGCCAACCACGAAGTCAAACCGTGTCTCCGGCTGGCAGGTGCGGATATCCTTACACTCAATCGTAGCCTCCGGGTAAAGGAACCTTGCTACCTTTACGGCCTTTGCGTCCAGCTCACATCCGTAGATGTTTGCCTCTGTGGGGATAAAGTTGAAAAAGCTACCCATGCCGCAGGTAAGGTCGGCTACCAGGTTATGTTCCGACAGCTTCAGGCTGGCCGCTATAAACTCGCACAGGCTGGGCGGCGTGAAAAACTGACCGTTTTCAATCTCTTTTTTTGCCTCGCTGTACGCATGGTAATTTTCATAGTCCTCCCGCTCCAGGCCGTGAAGGCCTCCATCCCCGGTATAGGCGTTGTAGATATCCTCCGGACTGATGGAGCATTCCTCACACTGGCCGCTGTCAATCAGGTACAGGACTTTTTCATTCAGTGCTTTCCGTTTATCCTGGGGGATGGATTCCCCCTGGTAAGCATATTTCATTCGTATCACCTCGCTAACATATGGTTTTCAAATAATCCTCTATAAACTGAACCGCATGAGCTTCACTGGTAAACCGGATGTCTACCCTGCCGTTCTTGAACATCCGCAGAGACTGCAGCTTTTCACAGTCGGGAAATTCATGCTGGCTGTCAGGAGAATCATATCTGCCGAGAATCCCTGACAGACTGCAGGGAGCGGAGCCAAAAGCACCGGTTTCAAAATGGGCTATGCCCCATAGAATATCTTTTGTCCGGCTTGCCAGTTCCCAGGCACCTCCGCCATACCGGTCCCGGAAACTGCAAGCGTAACCGGTGAGCTGTAGGGTGCTTTTTTTCTGTTCAAACCGTGGACTTCCATTGTTGGTAATCCAGGCTGCCTGGTGGCATTTTTCCTTAAGCTCATGTAGTGCCTGCTCAAAGAAGGCCCGTCCGCCTGTCTGAAGGAATATCTGTTCGAGTACATCCGTATAGGAAAGGGACAGTTCATCCATATCCTTCATATATTTTTCAATCAGTTCTTTATAGTTATCCACCCATCTGTCTGTCGGTTTCTGAGGAACAAGATTATGTGTAATATCATTTGTATCAATGGAAAAATGATATGTCTTGCTGAAATAGGAAACAAGCTGGGAGATAAACTGGGGATGCAGGGAATGAATCTGCTGCTGGATAGCATAATCAGAAAGCTTCAGAGCGTCATAGGTGACAAGGTAAGTTTCCGAAGATGCGCCGGTGGGTGTCAGCAGTTCCCTCTGCTGGTTTAGCATATCACTCCAGAAGAATCCCAGTTCCGGCAGGGAAATTCTGGCACTGTCATAAGCTGCCTGATGCGCCACGCAGAATATCCGGTCCGCTTCGGAAATGCGGGTATCTGCTTTTATTTCAACGGTTTCAAATTTTGTGAGTAAATCCATAAGATTCTCCTTTCCTTTGGATGAAAGGACAGGACTTTTTATCTTCCTGTCCTCCGCATTTAAGCGATTGTAAGCTGCTTGTTCTGCCTGTTGAAAAGGTACACATTGTCAGAGAGAAATTCTGACCGGTCCAATATGGTACGGTTAGAATCCTGAACAGTATATTTGAGAAAATCAATATCGCTGTTTTTGTGCATGGGCAGGAGTATTGTTTCATGAACGGAGCTGGGAAGAATCACCAGGTCATCTTCGATTTTCCGGGAGAAGTCATCCAGGATACCTTTATAGCATACCGCAGCAGCTCCATAATCATTTTCTGCGTTGGAAAGAGCGAACATGGGCGATGCGAGATCCTTTGGTACTTCAAACATATCCAATGGTATTTCCGGCATGAAAGTCGAAAGCATATCTTTGATATGTGCCGGATAAAGCTGAGGGGCATTTTCTTCTGCCGTTTCCAGCAGTTCATTCTCATCGATTCCCCAATGGTTGATATGTTTATAATGGATAAGAAAACTTCCCGGTATGTCTGCATTAAGCTTGTAGTCTGCATAATAAACCTTTGCAAGGTCCAGAAATCGGGTATGAGGAATTTTTGTGAGCAGTTCCCGGTTTGCTTCGTAGTTAATGAGCCGATAATACAGTTTCTCTCGAATCCGGTCAAAATCCCTGAACCATTCCATATCAACAGAATCTGTTAAGATATCATTTTGATAAAACATAAGAACATCTTTCACAGTTCGTTCCCAGTCATCTGTTTCAAGGAACCTTTCAAAAAAGGGTTCCAGATAGATTGAGGGACTTACATTGGAACCCGGTTCTTTCACAGCCAGCCCATAAGGACGGATGCCATTGATTTTTAACGGTCTTACAATCTGCACTTCCCTGTTTAAGGCATTTGAAAGGGCTGTCTTCATTCTGTCAGTAAATTCTTTTATATTCATAACATCTCCAATCTGTATACAGTACACATACTCTGTGAAAGACCTGCAGATCTATTCTTTGCATGTGGTCCTATACTAATTAAAAAGGCCGTGGTATGGATAAGCCACGGCCGGAACATGGAGGCAGCCGCCACAGGTGCGGATGCCATAGTTGCTCAGAGTCCATTTACGCACATGCGGTCAGTCTCACAGGGAGCGGACTCATGGCCGCCAGCGGAAAAGGGCTCATAGACAAATGATAGTGGGTATTTTTCGTTTCAAAATGGATATTGTCTTCGGTCTGCTTATGCAGGGCGATAACGATGGATGTGCGGTATAGGGTTCCCCCGGCTGCAAATAATGCAGGTCTGCCAATGATGATTGGGCACAGGAGCGTTCCGCAGAGCATGACGGTTTTCTTTTCTTCTGCTTTTTTCTTTCTCATTCTTTCTGACCTCCATTCTGTTTCTGTATTAAAATTGCAACAATGGTATTAACCATAACATATCTCTAAAAGTACGCTGCGTACCTCTTCGAGAAGCTCCTGTACACGTTTCATGGTGGTATTCTGACAGCGGGCAATATCCCGGTCATTGTAACCACAGGATTTCAGACGCACGATGTTCATCTGCTGTCTGGATACCCGCTTTGCCAGGTCATGCAGGAGAAGCTGCTCCTCCAACTGCCGCATATATGGGTTAGAAGCTGCTATGGTTTCTTCTAAGGGTAAACTATCTTCATTCTGCTTAATATGCAGACTGACAATATCAGCATTATGCTTAGGACGCCGTTGTTTTCTTCTATAATCAGATATGCATGCTGACATTCTGCGCCAGGCTATTGTAGTAAACGAATATTGCTGCAATTCTGGTTCGGTAAAGTAACGAGAAACCGCACGCAGATAGCCGAAAATGACCACATCATAAAATTCATCCCCTGAAAGATGATTTTCCTTTAAGAATTTATAAACAAGGTTATGGTGTTCTTCAGCAAATAAACGCTGCTCAGGTGTTAATGGTACTTCAGACTTCATAAAAATTTCCTCCTTCAAATACGAAAAGGACTCCCCCGGCAACAAACCGGGAGAATCCTTTTGATACGTTGCATATGGCGCCAGGCCATATTGGTTACATCAGATTAAGCGGGCAGGGCTTCACATTCCCCGTTAATGGGCTGCCCGTAGTTAAATTTTCCGCCTCCGCCTGCAGGCAGGACTTCCACATTGCTGTTTCCGTAATCACAGCCGTCATCATGCTGGTTTTCCTGGATAGAAGCACGCTGCTGGAGCATCATACGGATCTGCCCCTTAAAACCGTCTGCAAACTGCCGGATCTGTGCCAGATCCTCACCGCTGAAATCGTACAGGCGGCGGAAGGTGGCAACGCTGTAATCGTCCTTTCCGTTGTTCATTTTTTTCAGTGCAATCTGTATCACGCTTCCGTAAGTCGCACGACGGCGGAGCATGAAGGACTGGTTCATAAACTCACGGAAGGGCTTTAAGCTGGTGGGCGGCAGAGTTACCTGTAACGGCATGAACTCGCCGCTGCGGAGCAGGTAGAGCACACGCATGTTCTTGCAGGCTTTCCCATTTCCTTCTGCGGCAGAGCCGAACTGGTTTAAGGCGCAGGCCGCACAGGAACCGCCAGGCTCACCGATTCCCTGTTTCCCATCTACCGAAGAACATAAGGGATTGGAGTTGTCGTCATACTCGCTCCCCTCCGGCCAGTAAGCGTTGTTGGGGTGGTTGAAGAGGATCACTCCCTCCAGAGTTTTTGCGTAATCCGGGTTTTCCGGGTCATCGGAAGGAATCTCAAACATCAGTGCGCCGCCGCCCGGAATCTTGATCCGGGGGAAGCTCATCTGCAGGCCGTCCATATCCTCCGCCAGTTCCTCCTGGGTAAATTCCCCTTCCGGCATGGCTGCCGGGAGCATAAATTTTTCCTGTTCTGCCAAAGCGTTGTTCTGGGTGTTATACATACTGTTTTCCTCCTTGGATTTGAATTGTTTTTTATTGGCTGCCTTAAGCGGCAGCCTGGTTAATCCGGTTCCACTGGCGGGCCGGCATGGAAAGAATGTTGTAGCCGATGCTCTCCAGCTGGGTGGCCCTGTCGTAATTCTCCACATCCTGGCTGTGCCTTGTGACCGCATTGGAAAGGCCGTACAGCGTAAGGTCTTTTCCTTCAATCAGATGCTGGAGGATGCCTTCCCCTTCATCGTCCGTGATGTGGAATTCCCGGCTGGCCAGTTTGACAATGCCGGGAACATCTTTGGTGTTCATTTCCGCTTTTGTGGCGTCCTGCATCATGCCGACCACCTGGGCAAAGCGTGCCTCCTCCACGGCAGCCCTGACCGTATCCTGAATCTTCAGGATAAAAGCTTTGTCATCGGCGGCCAGTGTCTTTTCGGAATAAAGCTGGAAGCTTTCTTCCATGTCATTGACCCGGCCCACATGGTTGCGTCTGGTCTGTGCATCGTTGACAATCATGCCGTTGCTGCATACCAGGCGGTAGACAAGGGGCTGGATACTGACCGCGCCCATGCCAGTCTCACTGTTGGAAATAATGACACCGGCCTGCACAATGTCTCCCGGCACAACCTCTGCTTCCAGGCGGGTATTGACCACCTTCATATACATCCGGCTGTCCGTAATCTGGCAGCTTTCAAACCGGGTGCCCTCCATCTGCCCGATGATGGGCAGGACGGCGGTGGCGATCTCCAGGTTGTCAATCCGCCGGTAACGGTTGCTTAAGAAAGCCCTCGCGGTGCCTCCCATGGTGCGCAGAAGCCGTTTGGATGGGGCATGCTGAAGCCAGGCATTGACATTTGCGGCCAGAAGCTCCGGCTTTTCCGTGAGCATCCGGTCATAGTAAGGGGCAGGGATCTTTAAATGCGTCCCAATCTGCCGGTGGGCAATGGTATTGACCTGCATGGGTTCCACCGGTTCGGTGTTTCCGTCAAACATGTGGAGATAGACCTGGGAATCATAGGGCTCCATCTGCAGGCTTCTGGTATCCACCAGATAATCTTCCTTCAGCCTGCTCTGCCTTGTGATCTCAGCGGCCATTTCTTCCAGAGTAAGTCCTTCTTTCATTCGTGTTCAGCTCCTTTCCTGTTGTGTATGGGCTTACCAGGATATCTGGATGCCTTTTGCCATGATTTCAGCCGCCAGCCCGTTGCGCTCAAAAACCTGCAGAAGCCGGGGCCAGTATGTCTTTTCCGGAAAGCCGGCAAGGTGCTCTTTTGCCACCTCCTCTGTGTCCTCCTCGATGCAGATATCGCCGTCCTCATGGATGGTCAGACAGCTGTGTCCTCTGGAATTTAAGTCCGCCACAAGGGATTCCAGAACCTTCCGGCCCTGAACCTCGTACCAGATCTGGGGATCTACCGGCTGTTTGTTGGGAGGAACCGTATCTTCCGGTTCACCGCCTCCGGCTTCCGAGAGGGGGACAATCTTTAACATGTTGCAGGTGATGCCGGCATTCTGGTCCACGCATACATCCGCATGGTCAAAATCCGGGATGCCGTAAAGGCGGATGCGGCCGGTTCCTCCTGTCAGCACCAGCTTTTCCGGCCTTTTTTCGCACCACTCCCAGCGCACGTCAGGATAGACCGCCCGAAGATAGGCGGAGATCCGGTGGTTGACATGGCGGAGCAGGAGCAGTTCCGTCTCTGCAGGCTCCATAGCCGGAAATACTGCAGGCTGTGAGGGGGCAATCCCTTCTGCCAGGCGTTTCTTTGCAAGCTGCCCTCGCATCCTGCGGCGCTTTGCCTGCTGCATGTATGGCCGTAAAAGCACCGCCACAACCCACAGCCCCCAGAGGGTGAATACCCCGATCAGGAGCCATGTCTGCCAGACGCCCCTAATGAGCGCCAGTACGGCGATAACCGCACCCACAAGGATGCTGATGCTGCCCCACAGGGCTTTGTCACTTTTCATTTTTTACCATCCTTTCTCTGCTGTTGTTAAAAGTAACCTGTATGCATAAAAAAAGAGGAACCATACCGGTTTTTCAGTATCATTCTGAAAACCAATACGGTTCCTCTTTTTGGTGCCGGTGTGAAAATCACTCCGGCAGAGGCCAGCGTTCCCCGTCCAGTACCTCCACAGGGGGAGGGACGGTGTCTGCGGCCTCGGGGGCATCTGGAAAATCGGCAGGGCTTTCCTTTGGAAAGCGTCCGGGAAGAAATCCAAAGTTGGATAAATAAATTTTCAGGACTTTTGTCCTTTCTTTCCCGTGGCCTGCGGTACAGTCCACCAGCTGTTGTGTTCCGGTGATCCATAACCGGCTCTCCTTTTTTACGCCAAGCTGTATCAGGCGGGATACTTCATCATTCCATGCCCAGACCTGATAATACTGGAACTGTCCCTTTCCGGTCTGCTCAGTAAATCCGAAACAGACATAGGTGGAATCCTTCTGGCTCTTTCTGGGGGCCAGGTCATTCTCCACGCGTCCAAATGCAAAAATCTGTGCCATAACACTCCTTTCTGCCACTGGCCTTGTTATCTATAAAAAAGTGCCAGCGGGAATCCGGCCCATCCGGGCGCAGAAATGCCACTGACACTTATATACAAACTTAACAGCGTGTGCAATGCGATTCTTTCATCGCTGTACAGACAAATCCGCCTGCAATCCTGCAAGGATACGCACAAAAATCAATTACAAAGTAAGTATAGCACCATATATTGTGCCTGTCAAGTTTATAAATACTATATATAGATATTTTGGGTGGCGAAATACAATATTTTGTAGGCGGAAACCCTGATATGTACAGGACTTCCTGATATATAAATAGGAAGCAGGGGGGCGTTATTCTGCAACATCTTGATTTTTTGTTTCCAGCCTGTTGTC
>JAAWKU010000167.1 GCA_022797535.1 Lachnospiraceae bacterium
GATCACGATGTTGGGAATAAAGCCAATCACGCTGTTTAACATGCTGACTGCCGGCACGGAGATAACCGTGATGTTAAGCACATTCAGCGCCATGATTACCGTGGGGATCAGGATCAGTACATACACAATGTAAGCCAGGGTGTTGGACAGCTTATCCGCATTCTTCACCTCGATTCCGGCCTTCTCCTGAATCTTGTTTACATTCAGTTTGTCAAAGACAGGCACCAGCAGCTGGCGAACCAGCTTGGCAATCAGATTGCCCACCATCAGCACGATGGCTGCGGCCACCAGATTGGGAACATAACCCCAGATGGTGTTCAGTATGTTGCTGATGGGAGCCATCACACTGCCCAGTCCCAGCGCGGAAAAGATGCCGGGCACGAACAGCAGGAACACCAGCAGATATACCAGTTTGCCGATGAACTCCCTACCGCTTCCGGGCTTGTCCGCAGTGTCAACCTTGGCCAGCACATCTTTCAGCTTGGTCTTGTCCACCAGCTTCAGCACCAGAGATTTCACGATGGCCGCCACCAAAAAGGCGATCACCAGAATCAGCGCGGCAGCAATGATGGATCCCACACCGCCCAAAATACGGCTCAATAAATCTGTCAAAAAATTCATGTGTTTCCCTCCTTCAATGATTGTTTGACATATTTATGGAATCATTTTAATTCCATATACATAGGATTATAGCATACATTGTCCCAAAAGAAAACCTAAATGATGGAAAATTCTGTCAAATTTGCAATTTGCAACCGCAATTCACATTTACGGCTAAAGCAGGTTGCCCTTCTGAATTTATATTTTCCCCTGTTCATCTAAATAAGTTTTTGATATAATAAAGACGAAATATTCATAAGTTTGGACACCGCCGTCGCCTGCCCCGAAAGCTCTGCAGATCGGTCGCCCTCATCCTGCGCAGGCGGGGAGACGCAGGGTTTTATAGGATTTTATAAGGTCTTAGGGCGTGTCAGAAAGAGAAGGAAATGAACGAGAATCTGCAAAATTTATGCAACCGATACATGGACTATATTCTGGAGCAGTTGGACGCTCTTCTGGCAATTGACAGCCCCACGGGCTACACGCGCCGGGTCAGTGATTATCTGGCGGCGGAATATACCCGCCTGGGCTACACCCCCAGGCTGACCCGCAAAGGCGGCGTACTGGTGGATCTGGGCGGCAATGGCAGCGCTGCCCTGGTGATGGCCCATGTGGACACGCTGGGAGCCATGGTGGCAGAGATAAAGGACAATGGCCGCCTGCGCCTGACTCCCCTGGGCGGCCTCAACGCCAACAATGTGGAGACGGAAAACTGCACGATCCGAACCCTGGACGGCCGCAGCTTTGAAGGGACCATCCAGCTGATGGATGCCTCCTTACATGTCAATGGTAAATACCAGGAGACCGGTCGCAGCTTTGAAACCATCGAACTTCTGCTGGACGAGCCCGTCTGCTCTAAAGAAGAAGTACTGGCCCTGGGAATCGCCAACGGAAGCTATGTATGCATTGATCCCAGAACCCGGATCACGGAATCCGGTTATATCAAAAGCCGCTTTCTGGACGACAAGCTGAGCGCCGCCATTCTCCTGGGCTATGCCCGCTATGTAAAGGAGGAGCAGGTTACCTTGGCCCGAAAGGTCTACCAGCACATCACCGTCTTTGAGGAGGTCGGTCACGGGGCCTGCGGTTCCGTCCCGGAGGAGGTGGAGGAAGTGCTGTCCGTGGACATGGGCTGCGTGGGCAGCGGCCTGGAATGTACCGAACGCCAGGTGTCTATCTGCGTCAAAGACAGCCACGGACCTTATCACTATGACATGCTGCGGGCGCTGGTGCAGACCGCCAAAGACAATGAAATAGACTTTGCCACAGATGTATACCCTTACTATGGTTCCGATGCGGATGCCGCCCTGGACGCCGGCACAGATGCCCGCCACGGCCTGATCGGCCCCGGGGTATATGCCTCCCATGGCTACGAACGCTCCCATAAAGACGGGGTACGCAATACTTTTGCATTGCTGAAAGCCTATCTGGGGTAATAATTCTCTTCCAGCCATCTGGCCACGCCGTCGCTGTCATTGCCGCCGATCACTGCCGTGGCCATGGCCTTTAGTTCGGGAACCGCATTTTCCACCGCATAGCACTCGTCTGCTATCCCGAACAGATCCATGTCATTTTTGCCGTCTCCAAACACCACCAGGCGTTCACAGCCCAACAATCCTTTGAGCCGGGCGACGGCACGGGATTTGGATGCCTCCTGCGGCATGATTTCCAGCCATTGATCCCCTGTGTATATATCCGTCTGGAAGACACAATGATACCTGTCCTTATATTTTTCATACAGCGGTTCCAGTTTCTCCTTTTCATCGATGCAGGTGAGATAAAAAATCCCGCCCCGGCACAATTCTTCCCGGTTCATCGCCATGCGCGTCCTGGGATCCCCTTTTCTGCTCTCCAGAAAGCGTGCCATGCCCGGCGTGCACAGGGACGGTACATAGGAAAACTTTTCCCGGTCCTCCAGATAGGCATAGACAATGGGATATACGCCCCTGGCGGCCAGATCCTCCAGCGCCTCCCGGATCTCAGGTCCAAAAAAGTTCTTAAGGCAGGGAGATCCGTCCCTGCCGTCCACCAGAACCGCGCCATTGTAAACCACCAGAGGGTTATTCGTCCGCAGCCCTGCCGTAACCTTGCAGGCAGTCAGATAAGACCTGGCCGTGGCATAGGAAAACAGCATGCCCCTCTCCACCAGGGCATTGATGGTTCGGTTTGTGTATTCCGAAGTCCTGGCATCGCTGCGCAGCAAAGTACCGTCCAGGTCGGAAATGTATAGGGTTTTTATGGAAATATCCTTAATCATCCGAACAACTCTCCCTCTTTCTGATCTTTTTTTACTGGCAATCCACTGGCGCCATTGATCCACCGCCATCTTTATCAGGCATTTCATCCTTATTCGTGTAATGAACTGGCGCCTCTACAGGCAATATGACGTCTCTCATATTCCGTATGTAAACGGATCATCCTCTGTAAAAAATACGGATCCCTGTCTTTTTAGCTGAGATATTTCAATATTATTTGCAATATTTATATTGCGAATTTATATAGTCTATCAATCTGAATTATTTCGATCCTCTATTTTTTGTACCAAAGAAGCATACTCATTACTTCTATCACGATTCATGATTGTTCTGAAATATTTCTCAGCTTCTCGCAAGTCGCCAGTTACCGTATCAACCTCTTTATCAGGCTTGCTTTGTGTTTTTCTATTTTTCCACGCTAGCTTTTTCCACTCTCTGTCGGATAATTCTATATGAACAGAATATATAATATCTGTCAGTTCCAATAAATTGTCCACATCTTTTTGAGATCTTTTAACTCTTCTAACTTCCAGAATAGAAATTAAATTATCCATTAATTCTTTTTGAAAATCCTTAAAGCAAGGCCATTTGTTTTCATCCTTTATCAATGTATTATAGAAAAATTGAGCCAGTAAATCTTCATCTAATAAAAATTTTTTGTTATTGTTAAAGACATTTCTCATCAATGTGGTACAGGCTTTTGTAAACCTGAAAAGTCCTTTATATTGCGGATAAAATACCACTGATTGTTTTTTCAGTTCTGAAATCAACTCGTTATATCGGACAGCTAACTCGCACTGAAAAGAAACACCAAACACTCCTAATGTACTTCTTATTAATTTTACAGAAGATTCTTCATCCGTTTTATTAGCAATACAACTATTACAGATCTCATAAAGTTTACGAATACAGGGTTGTGAAGAATGATTATACAAAAGTGTATACACCAGTTCAAATGCCAATTCATAATTCAGCAAACCATTTAATTCTTCCATATTATTTTGTAGCATTTGAAGTACTGAACGTACTTTTGATAAATATTCCTCCCTTTTTTCTATTCTGTGCAGTACATACATTGAAATAATAGAAATTGCAGCTACAACCGTCCCTAAAGCAGTAACAACATTTAAAATATCATTAATCATCATTGCATCCCCCATATCCTTCGTTTTCAAAAAATCATATGCATATTTGATTCCCTCAACCTCTTTTGCGATAATTACGCTATCTGTTTTTGTGAGAAAGCAGTGCCACAGTCTCCACATTTGCTGTCCAGGGAAACTGATCCACCGCCACTGCTCTCTCCACACGATACCCCCCCTCCAGAAACGCTTCCAGGTCCCGGGCCAGGCTGGTGGGCTTGCAGGAAATATAGACAATCCGCTCCACACCGTAGCCGATGATCTTGGGCAGCGCCTTGGGGTGAATGCCGTCCCGGGGCGGGTCCAGAATGATCATATCCGGCTTCTCCGTCAGCCCGTCCAGCTCCTTCAGCACGTCTCCGGCGATAAACGCGCAGTTCCCCAGACCGTTCAGGGCGGCGTTCTCCCTGGCCGCCTCCACGGCTTCCTCCACGACCTCCACACCGATCACCTGGTTCGCTGCCGCCGCCATCAGTTGGGCAATGGTTCCGGTGCCGCTGTACAGATCGTAGAGCAGCTTTCTGCCGCCCAGTTCCCCCACATATTCCCTGGCCGTCTCGTACAGCACCTCGGCGCCGTAAGTATTGGTTTGAAAAAAGGAAAAAGTTGAAATCTTGAACCGCAGCCCCAACAATTCCTCATAGATATAATCGCGTCCGTACAGAATCTCGGTGTGATCGCTCTGCACCACGTCCGCCAGGGAGTCATTGGTAATATGTAAAATGCCTGCCAATGTGCCTTCCAGTTCTCCCCGCTCCTGCATCTGAAGAAGGCATCCCCGAAATCCCTCTGTCAGCGCCCGAATCTCATCCGGACTTCCCGGCTGCCCATAGACGCCGCCCACAGGAGCCTGGGAGGAAGTCACCAGCGCCACCAGGATCTCGCCCGTCCTGGCAGCTTTTCTCACCAGCAGATGGCGCAGAAATCCCTGATGCCGCATCTTATGGTAGAAACTGATGCCCTGCTCCCGGAAGCAGGCCAATACCCCGCACAAAATCCTGCGATAGTCCGCATCCACGATTTGGCAGTCCCTCACATGCACCACATCATACATGCTGCCCCGCTTATGCATGCCCAGGGACAGAGGTCCCTCCTTCACCTCATCCCCAAAAGAAAATTCCATCTTGTTGCGGTAGGCATAGGGCCGGGGGCTTCCCTTGATGCCTTCCCAACGCCAGAGTTCCCGTTGCCCCTCCAGCGCCCGTTCCAACAGTTCCTTCACCTGCCGCTCCTTGATCCGCAGCTGCTCCTCATAGGGCAGAGACAGATATGTACAGCCTCCACATAGGCCAAAATGGGAACACGATTCGCCGGTTTCCAGAGGGGATGTTTCCAGCACCTCCAGAAGCCGGGCTTCCGCCTTCCCATGTCGCACCTTGTTTACAAGAAAAGAAATCTTCTGTCCGGGCAGGCTGTTCTTCACCACGCAGGTCTCCTCCCCGGCCCTTACTATGCCTTTGTTCGGAAACTCCACACGTTCCACAATTCCGATATACACCTGTCCTTTTTTCATGATTACCCCTACCCGCATACCACAGTCTGCCTGCAGCGCCGCGTCACTCCGTACTAGTGTACCGTATCGTTCACATTTCGCAAAATGACTTGCCTGAATTTCCATCTGCCGCGTTGTCGTCGGTCAACGATGCCACCGCATCGCCTCCCT
>JAAWKU010000168.1 GCA_022797535.1 Lachnospiraceae bacterium
GCCGATCCTTCCGTTTTCCCAGCCTTCCTCATGCACACCGCATACATGCCTGTGCCCGCCCCAATGTACCAGGTCGGGGGAAGAAGCAATCCAGATATCCGGTGTGCCGATCTCGTAAGGCACGGGCCTGTGGCAGGCATAGTACAGGCCGCCTATTTTCCTGGGGAAGAGAACCACATCCTTATTTTCGGGAGGAAAAATAGCCCCCATTCTCTCATACTCCTTAAAGTCCCGGGTAATCAGCAGCCCTGGCATGGCCCCCAGTTCCGACACCGCCGTATAGGTAATGCAGAACCTGCCCTCTTCCTCCATACAGGTGATACGGGGATCTTCCATCCCCCATCTCTCATATCGCCCGGAAAACGGCAGAGCCGGCTGCTCTTCCACCTGGAAATGAATACCGTCCCTGCTGCGGGCCAGTCGCAGATGAGAGAGGGATGTGAGATACTTGATCTTTTTAATACCGCTGGCATTTTTCCGAAAAATCATCCGGGAATCGCTCATATCATATTTGCTATCCGCCTCCTCCCGGTCCAGCTTCACCACTTCCAGCCTTTCCAGCTTCTCGTTATAGACGGGTATACACACATAGCCTTCCTCCTGCTCCCTGCAGGATTCCGCCACCCGGCACAGCAGGATATATTCGTCTCCCAGCTTTGCCGCGCCGCAGTTGAACACGCCGTCCACTTTGAGGAAGTCCCTGGATGGCTTTACATCCGCCGGGGTGATAATGGGTCTTTTCGGTTCTCTGATCATGTCTGTCCCCTTTACTGTTCAAAATTCAGGCGAATGCCCGCCGTGTCCGTTTTGCCGTCGGACATCCGCACCGTGACATTCACGTTTTTGCTGCCGGTACCATACTCTCCGGTTTGGAATGTGACATCCTCCCCCGGCCCGTACAGGGTTTCTTTCCCGTCTATTTCCAGCGCCACCTCCGAAACCGCAATCTCAGGATCGGTGGCGGTCACCAGGATCTCCAGTTTCACCTGGCCGCTTACCTTATCGTTGTTTTGAAGCCCGCCGATCTCCACGGTCACCGAGTCCGAGGCGATCCAGACGCCCCCTGCAGTATACTGACCGTTCTCATGGACAATCTGGCTTCCGGCAGGCACTTCCACCACCACCGCCGCCTGTCCCGGCCCCAGTGTCAGCACCGCGCTTCCTTCCACGCCTTCCGCCATCATTTGCTTATCCACACTGTCAAACAAATCCCAGCGTCCCTCCGGCAGCGCAAAAGTCACTTTTTTCTCCCGGTCATGGGGATTGTACAAAAGGCTGGTGGCACAGCCCGAGGCCATACCCGGCGTACCATTACACCGAATCCGCAATATGGCCTCCACATCCGTGGCTTCCGCCACGGCGGCAAACATCCCCGTATGTCCGCCGCTGTAAAGGGACAGATCCGTATCCGCCCAGCCGTAGACGGTGGGATCTCCCCCCACCCAGGGCGTCTGGGAATTGCTGCTCTTGCGGATCCCCTCAAAAGGCACGGCCTTGCCGGCGATGCCGATGAACTCCGTTGCCGCCTCATGGCCTGTGGAGGACTGCTTTTCCGGGGCCGTCTCCCCGGGGAAGAAATACCGGCTGGCAGACGCCGCGTTCAGATACCAGATGCCCAGGGCCCTGGCATACCGGGGATCATACTTGGCCAGGTCCGCCAAAGCATATCCGCCAGCAAAGGTATTCATGGAAAAGGCATACCCGCCACCGTCCGTGGTGCTTCCTATCAGCCCGTTCACGGTATAGTCTCCCCATTGCCCTGTGATAGATCCCCAGCCGCCCCGGGGAATGGAACTTCCGTTAAGCACATCGGCCAGCAGCTTATCCACGTCATAATCTTTCCCCTGCTGCGCATTGAGCCGGGCAGCCAGGGACGGCGCAAAGTACAGCAGCACTTCGTAGAGAGGGCTTCCCTCATAGGCTGTGAGATAATCCAGGCAGCCGGCCACGGCCTCCCCGTACTCCTGCCTGCCCGTCATGTCATAGCCCATCTGCATCAGCACCGCAATCCCCGCCGCGCAGTCCGGCTCCTTCCATATACCGTTTGCATAGGGCTGCATGGTGGAAAAGTCAAATCCGGTATAATCAAAGCTGCCCGACTCCTTCATGACCAGATAAGCCTGATACCAGCTTTCCATGGTGGTCAGGGCATCCTCTCGAATCTGGGTTTCCTCCGGATAAAGGGCTGACACTTGTCCAAACAGAATAGCGGGATACAGCATATACCACATGGAGGCTCCCTGAGAGCTGCCACCGGGATTATTCAGTACTACTCCTTCCTCCTGTGAAAAATAGGCATGCAGCTGGGATACATAATTGTTCCCGTTCTGGCTGCTCTTGTCCACTCCCAGCAGCGTGGCGCTGAGTATGGAAGCCACCGTGGCCACCGCTTCCTGACTGCCGTTTTGGCCAAAGCGGCAGTCTCCCACATAGGCTGCGAAGCCAAAAGTGTCATTGGATGAATCCTGCCAGAGAAGCGGGAAATACGCCCCTTCCGGCTGTTCCCCGTACAGCAGCGTGTCGTAGGCCAGAGCTGCGGATCTGAAGTCAAACCACTTATAATCTCCGGGTATTTCACTGCCATACCGGGCAATGCGGGGTATTTCCTTCTGTCCGTTCATTTCCCTTTCCCCTTCCTGTGCACCCTGCCCGCAGGATGTCATCACTATCATCATAATCACCAGTATAAATGCCGTAACCCTTTTCATGCCGCCCTCGCCTTCGTTTTACCTGCTTTTACCAGCACAGGGTGGAAGTCCCCCCTCCACCCTGTGTTGTGATTCCAATTATTTCGTGTTCAGCACCAGGATCTCCGACACGGACACGGTACCTTCCGGACCGCCCGCAGGATAGATCCACAGCTTGATCTTGCACTGCTCTCCATAGATGTCCACAAAATCCTGACCCAGAGCTTCCTTCAGATCCACGCCTGCGTATTTGTTCCATTTCAGATTGTTGTCGTTGATCACATACAGGCCCCACTCATGGTCTGTCATGGGATTCTCGGGAACCACCTTCATACCCCAGTTGTAGCCGTCGGGATTCTCAAAAATCTTAGCCAGAATCACAGGCTCTTTGGACAAATCAATCTCAAAATATCCTGACTCCACGCCGCCCCAGCCATCGGCCGCAGCCTGGATGGTCACGTAGCCGTCCGCATCGTTGGTGGCGGCAATGCTTCCCGCGCCGCTTCCCTCAGAAGGGGTCTGCATGCTGCCCCAGGAGGCGATATCCTTGTAGGTAAATTCCTGTACCGGAGTCCATCCGCCCTTAGCGGCCGTGCCGCCGTCATTACCACATGCGGTCAGGCATCCTGCCAGCATTACCGCCGCTACTCCAAGTGCCAATAATTTCTTTTTCATACCAATTCCCTCCATGTTAAAAATGATTGTAAAGTAGTTTCTATTGCTTATCCCTTGATGCCACCCATCTTTACGCCCTCCATAAAGTACTTCTGAGCGTAAAGCAAAAGGGCAATTACAGGAATCAAAGCCATAAATGACGCAGCCATCAGCGGCCCCCAAAGGGTTTCCCCGGTCATGGAACTGAAGGAAGCCAGTGCAAGCTGTATGGTATATTTTTCCTGGGAGTCAATATAGATCAGCTGTCCCAGCAGGTCGTTCCAGGTGCCCATGAAGGACCACAGGCAGATAGTGACCAGCGCAGGCTTGGCCAGAGGCAGGAACACCGTGCGAAATACGGTCAAATTTCTTGCCCCATCGATCCAGGCCGCCTCCTCATAATCTTTCGGAACCGTCTCAAAATACATCCGCAGAAAGAATATGAAGGACGCCGATCCGCAGAACGCAGGCAGAACCAGGGGCACATAACTGTCCGAAAATCCCAGCCCGGACCACACCATAAAGGTGGGGATCATGGTCACCTCATAGGGAAGCATCATGGTGGCCAGCATTATCATAAACATAGTGTTGCGCCCCTTGAATTCAAACCGGGCGAACCCGAAAGCCACCAGGGCCGACACCAAAACCTCTCCCAGAATCTTGGGCAGGGCGATGATCAGCGTGTTCAGCATGCACTTGAAAATCGGTACCACTTCCAGTGCTTTCACATAATTCTGGAGCGTTATTCTGGAGGGCAGCCATCTGATGGGCACGGTGAAAATCTCGTTTTCCGCCTTAAAGCTGGTGCTGATCATCCAGGCAAAGGGCAGCAGCATGATCACCGCCCCCAGGCATACCACCACATACCACAACACAAGCCTTGCCTGTCCCATATGCCTCCCGGGTTTCTTTACTTTTATCGCGCTCATATCCAAATATCCCTCATTCCTGCATACCTGGAGTATGGCTGAAGCCACGCTCCGGCTGTATCTGTGTGATTGTGCAAATCAGTATCTACTCGCTGTATACCCAATATTTCTTAGTCCAGTTGACTATAAATGTGAGAAGCAGGATGATTACAAACAAAACCCATGCCAATGCCGTGGCGTACCCCATCCTGTAATGCCCGAAGGCTTCCTCATACAGATAGACCATGTAGAAATTGCCTTCCTTGCCTGCGCCTCCCAGCACATAGGCATCAGTAAACTTACGGAAAGCGCCAATGATGCCCAGCACCAGATTGTAGAAAATGATGGGCGTCATCAGGGGTACGGTGATAAACCGCACCTTCTGCAGGGTGTTGGCCCCGTCTATCATGGCCGCCCCATACAAGTCTTCCGGAATATCCTTCAGCGCCGCCAGGTAGGTCAGAAGGCTTCCTCCCGCTCCCCATACCGCCATGATCAGGTAGGACGGCAGCACCCAATCCGGGTCATACAGCCAGTCCGGTCCCTGTATATGGAAAAATGCCAGAATACCGTTCAGCAGTCCATAACTGGGATCCAGGATCCATTTAAACACGATGGCCACCGCCACGCCGGAAACTATGGCAGGCATATAATAGATGACCCGGAAAACACCCGTACCCTTATGATTCTTGGAGACCAGCACCGCAATCGTAAGGGATGTGGCGATGATCAGGGGAACGGCGATCACCGCATAGCGCACCGTCACCCACAGACTCTTGACAAATTCCTCCGCTTTGAACAGAGTGAAATAATTCTCCAGTCCCACAAATTTGGCATTACCCACAATATCCCAGTCGGTCATACTGATATATACCGCTGCCACCATGGGCAGCGCCGTAAACAGGCACAGCCCGATCAGCCATGGCAGTACAAAATAGAATCCTGCCCTCTGCCTTTTCTGTCTCATAAACACTCCCATCCGCGCGGCTTACGCGCACTGCCTCTGTCCGTCCCCGCCGGGGGCCGCATGTTCTCATTCGGGCGCACTCCATGATCCGAACTGCGCCTGCGCTTCTGCGTATGCCGCTACTGCCGCTTGCTCACCAGGCCCTCAGAGTACTGCTGTATCTCGTTCATCTTGGCCTTATAGTCAAAATTCGCATCGTTAAGCAGGGATACATACAGGTTGTACCATAACTTGTCATTGATATCCGACCACTCAGGAATATAATTGGCCGAACGGGCATATTCCATGGTGTAGCCGATGGTTTCCATGGCCGCGGCTTTCTGAGGAGCGATCTCCAGCACATTTTCCAGAGAGTCTTTCACCGGCGGCGCGATCTTCCACTCAAAGAACGCCTGCGTCACCGCCTCCAATGCCTTATA
>JAAWKU010000169.1 GCA_022797535.1 Lachnospiraceae bacterium
CTGCATACCCTTGCAGATGCCCAGAATGGGAATGCGGCGTTGAATGCCGTATTCCAGGGCCTGTAATTGCAGGATATCCAGTTCCGTGTCGATGGAGCGGGAACCCCGGTCTCTCTCCCCGAAAAAGGCGGGCGTGATATCGCCGCCGCCGGGAAAGAGCAGGCTCTGGCAGGTGGCCAGGTCGCTGATGTACAGACTGGTCAGGTGCTCTACTCCATGCCGGTCCAAAAAAGCCTCATAGTTTCCCGTATCTTTTTTTCTGCCTACGATTCCCACTCTCATAGTATTTGCTCCCTGTCTGTTCGCTTCCATATTTTTCTGTTGCAGCTGATTCCTGCATATTGTGCCGCTTTTTGTTTTTACGGCCCCTTGACCTATGTGAAAAATCCTGCCGGACACCCATGTTCACCGGGACGGCCAGAGCCCGTCTGGGTTTGGAATTTTGCCGGGTCAGGGCTCCTACACTATATGAAAAAACTTAATTTTTTATGAATTCATTTTCAAAGGAGGAAAAAAATGGTACACTTATTGGCATGAGAAGGCCGAAGAGCCTGCCGGCAATCATTTCGCTGATTCCGATCTGGATGCCGGGGCATCCGGACAGGAATCAGAATTTGGGCACAGGCAGGGGAAATGGGGAGCAGAAATAAGGAGGATTATAGCTATGGGAAGATTGTGGTACACATCTCCGGCCAGGGAGTGGGAGGAGGCGTTGCCCCTGGGGAACGGACGGCTGGGAGCCATGGTATATGGCGGGACAGATCATGAGCACATACAGGTCAACGAGGAAAGCATCTGGTATGGCGGGCCGGCAGCCCGGAACAATCCGAACATGAAAGAGCAGCTTCCCCACATTCGTCGGCTTTTGTTTGAGGGAAAAATCGCTGAAGCGGAGCAGCTTATGTGGCATGCCATGTCCGGCTGTCCCAACGGTCAGCATCCCTACCAGACCCTGGGGGACATCCAGATTGGTTTTCAAGGGGTCGGAGAGGCAATGGCCTATGAGCGGGAACTGGATCTGGAAAACGCTCTGTGCCGGACTGTCTTTTCCTCCGGGGAAGTGCGTTACAGCCGGGAATATTTTATCTCCTGTCCGGCAGACTGTATGGTGATGCGTTTTACAGCGGACAAGCCGGGGAAAATCAGTTTTTGGGCAGGACTGGAACGAGGGCGCTTCTTTGACGGCGTGAAGCAGGGGGGGCCGGGAGAAATCTGTCTGTACGGCAATCTGGGCAGAGGCGGCGCGGAGTTCGCCATGACGCTGCGGGCCAGAACCAGGGGCGGCAGTCTGCGGCTTCTGGGGGAACATATTGTGGTGGAGGGCGCGGATGAGGCGGAACTGTACTTCAGCGCCGACACCAGTTGGCATTATGGTCTGGAGGAAAAAGAGTCGGCGATAGCGTCCTGGCTGAAGGACATGGAAGGAAAGCCGGTGGATTGGATGGGCGCGGGGCATATGTCCTCCTTTGAGCGGCAGGAAATCCGGGTGCAGCAGGGGCTGCAGGAATTGCTGCAGGCCAATCTGCGCCGCAGGCTGGACCGGGCTGGGGAACAGGGCTATGAAAAACTGTTTGCGGCCCATGTGGCGGATTATCAGGAATTGTTCGGACGTGTCCGCCTGGAAGTGGACTGGGATCACCGCGCGGAGCAGCTGCCCACGGACAGGCGTGTGGAACTGGCAGCCCGCCGGGCTGCGGCTTTCCCAACGGAGCAGGATAATTCCGGGCAGAAGGAGTTGCGCGGAGGGCAGGCCCCGGAGGAGGCTGCGGGCCTGCAGGACGGGAGTGGGCAGGATCTGGGGCTGGCGCTGCTGTATTTTGACTATGGCCGTTATCTGCTGATCTCCTGCAGCCGTCCCGGCGGACTGCCCGCCACCCTGCAGGGTTTGTGGAATAAGGATATGACGCCTCCCTGGGACAGCAAATATACCATCAATATCAACACGGAGATGAATTATTGGCTGGCGGAAAGCTGTAACCTGTCCTCCTGCCATATGCCTCTGTTTGATCTGATCCGTACCATGGTTCCCAACGGGCGCAGGACGGCCCGGGAGATGTATGGCTGCAGGGGCTTTGTGGCCCATCACAACACGGACATCAACGGGGATACGTCTCCCCAGGATCAGTGGATTCCCGGCACATACTGGGTCATGGGGGCGGCATGGCTGTGCACTCACCAGTGGACTCATTATCTGTACACCCGGGACGTGGAATTTTTGAGAGAGCAGTTCCCCATCATGTGTGAGGCGGCTCTGTTTTTCCTGGATTTCCTGGTGGAGGACGGGCCTTATCTGGTGACCTGCCCCTCCGTGTCCCCGGAGAATACCTACATTCTGCCCGGCGGCGCAAAGGGGGCCAACGGCATTGGCGTGACCATGGACAATCAAATTCTGCGGGATCTGTTCGGGCAGTGCCTGGAGGCTTACCGGGTGCTTACGGAACAGGGAGGCTGCGGCGAGGCGGCCAGGGCGGCCCTGGAAGAGGCGGAGATCAACGATCTTCCCGCCTTTATCCGGCAGGTGGGAGAAGCCCGGGAGCGCCTGATTCCCACGCAGATCAGCGAGAGAGGGACCATATTGGAGTGGCGGCAGGATTATGAGGAGTGGGAGCCGGGGCATCGGCATATTTCTCACCTTTACGGCCTGCATCCCTCGGAGCAGATCACCGTGGACGGTACTCCCGAGCTGGCCAGGGCGGCCAGAGCCACTCTGGAACAGCGCCTGTCCCATGGGGGCGGCCACACAGGCTGGAGTATGGCCTGGATCATCAATCACTATGCCAGGCTCTGGGACGGCAATACCGCCTACCGGCATATCCAGCAGCTGTTGGGCAATTCCACCTATCCCAATCTGTTTGACCGGCATCCGCCCTTCCAGATCGACGGTAATTTCGGCGGCGCCGCAGCCATGGCGGAGATGCTGGTACAGAGCGGCGGCGGGAGAGTGGTGCTGCTGCCCGCCCTGCCGGATGCCTGGGAGAGCGGCAGGGTCAGCGGCCTTAGACTGCAGGGCAACGCAGTGATAGAACTTTCCTGGAGGAGTGGCATTCTGGATCGCTGCCGGATACAGGCAGGCAGCAGACTGGATACCCGGATCCGATATGGGGAGAGCGTTCTGCCTCTGCGTCTGGAAGCCGGGGAGAGCATTGTGCTCACGGCTGCGGATTTTGCAAAATGAAGGCGGGCACAGGAATACTATAATTGTTGAGAAACAGGAAAATTGACAACGGGGCAGGGCGAAATGTACACAGACGGGCCCGGGTTCATGAGGAGACTATGAAACAATTACAGATCAGCAAGCCGGGACAGACGGCGGGAGACGGCGTCCGGGGAAAAAGACGCATAAGGATTCAGATCAACGGTGGATTGGCGGCAGCCTGGGCCATACCCACTGGTATTATGCTGGCCATCTTTTTCCTGAGATCCATCTTCCCTTTCGGAGACAGGAGTTTCCTGTATATGGATATGTACCATCAGTACATGCCCTTTTTCAGCGAATTTCACGATAAGCTGTGGGAGGGGGGAAGCCTGTTCTATACCTGGAATGTGGGTGTGGGCTCCAACTTTCTGGCGCTTTATGTGTATTATCTGTCCTGTCCTCTGCATTTCCTGGGGGCGCTGGTTCCCAAAGCGTATATTCTGGAGTATCTGAGTTATCTGGTAGTGGGTAAGGTGGGGCTCTGCGGACTGACTTCCTGCCTGTATCTGCAGCGGCATTATCATACCAGGTCTTTCAGCTGTGTGATATTCTCCTGTTTTTATGCCCTGTCCGGCTTTATGGCGGCATACAACTGGAATATTATGTGGCTGGACCCGGTGATTCTGCTGCCACTGATCCTGCTGGGCCTGGAACTGCTGGTAAAGGAAGGTCGCTGCGGGCTGTATTGCGTGACTCTGGCCCTGTGCATCTATACCAATTTTTATCTGTCCATAATGGTGTGTATCTTCCTGGTGCTGTATTTTTTGACGTTGATTTCCACGGAGAAATGCAATCTGCGGATTCTGTGGCGCTTCGCTTTATTTTCCCTGCTCTCGGGGGGCATGGCGGCTGTGCTGCTGGTGCCGGAGGCCTGTGCCCTTTTTGCCACGGATTTTGGTCACAGCAGCTTTCCGGCGGAGACAAAAACCTATTTTTCCGTGTTGGAGGAGCTGGCAAGGCATTGTATGAGTGTTTCACCGGAGCGGGGGCTGGATCACTGGCCCAATATTTACTGCGGCGTGGCGGCGTTCCTGCTGATTCCCCTGTACGCGGTGAATCCTGGGATTCCTCTGAGAAGGCGGTTCGCCCGTCTGGCTCTGGCGGGTTTTATGCTGGTCAGCTTTGGCACCAATGTTCTGGACTTCCTCTGGCATGGATATAACTACCCGGATTCCCTGCCGGGCAGACAGACTTTTCTCTATATTTTCCTGATTTTGATCATGTGTTATGAGTGTTTTCTGCATCTGCGGGATCTGGAGCCGAAACATATCCTGTACAGCTATTTGGGGACGGTGCTGTTTCTGCTGTGCTGCCAGCAGTTTATAGACCATGAGGACTTTTCGGGGGAAGTGTGGCTGGGCACAATGCTGTTTGTCACTGTGGACGCTGTACTGCTACATCTGTATCGCACCCGGTGTGAGAAGGGGCAGGCAGAGGAGTTATGCCTGCCTGCAGGGAATGCAAAGGCGTGGGAGACACAGGCCGATGAGGACTTTGGACAGACCCCGGAGGATGCGCAGGAGCAGGAAAGTCAGCCAGAGGAGCCCCGGGAGTGTTTGTCTCAGGTTTCAGAGAATATGCAGGAGCAGGAAAGCCAGACTGTGGCTGCCCGGGGGAGTTTGCCGCAGGCTTCAGAGGATGCGCGGGAGGAGGAAAGTCAGACCGTGGCTGCCCGGGGGAGCTTGGCAAAGGCTTCGGAGGATGCACAGGAGCAGGAAAGCCAGTCCCGGGAGGGCCGGCAGCATATCTTGCGCCGGAGGCATGGCTGGGGAAGGGAAGAGTGGCGCATCTGGCTGGCCGCCATGGCATTACTGGCCGTGGTGTTGGAGACGGGCATCAACACCTTCAACACCAGCGTGGGCACCACCAGCCGCAGCGCGTATCTGGGGCAGTTAAACAATTATGAGGAATTATACGACATGGCCTTGCAGCGGGAGCGGGAGGCAGGGAACGGCGGCGTGTTCCGTATGGAGAAATTTGCCCGCACCACCAAGAATGACGGCACGCTGGCTGGATATCCCACCGCTTCCGTGTTTTCTTCCACCATGAATTCCTCTGTGGCAGATTTGTATGAGCGTTGGGGGATGCGCCACAGCAAGGTGTATTACTGCTTTGACGGGGCCACCGCCTTCCTCTCCGCGTTGTTGAACGTAAATTACTTTTTCGGAGAGGCTGACAGAGAAATGGCCGGGGAATTGGTTGCCGGAGAGGCGGGAGAGAGCGCTGGGGAACCGGAGAACAAAGCCCAGAACGAGGGAAACAGTCTTTACTCTCTGCTGGATACCAGGGGAGAAGTTGCATTGTATGCCTGTGAGGCCACATTGCCCTTTGGCTATGTGGCTCCGAA